>CAZKTX010000061.1:0-15496 GCA_964555805.1 uncultured Rikenellaceae bacterium | reverse complement strand
GTATATGAAGTGACTAAACTAATCCCATGGGGCAGGGTTACTTCCTACGGGGCGTTTGCCCGGTACCTCGGTACGGGGCAATCGGCTCGGACAGTCGGATGGGCGCTAAACGCCAGCCATTCCGATGGGGAATTTGTACCTGCTCACAGGGTAGTGAACCGCAACGGGCTCCTCTCGGGGAAACTTCATTTCGGGAATTCGACAACAATGCAGCAGCTTCTCGAAAACGAAGGGCTTCGCGTGGAAGATGACAGGGTTGTGGATTTCATTGAGAAATTCTGGGATCCGTCATCGGAACTTCAATGAATATTTGGTCAGCCCCGGAAAATTTGCTAAAATTGCGGCTTATTTATAATTGATTTAAATAAAAATAGAGAATGTATTCAAAGGAAAAGATATTAAAAGCTCTTTCAAAAGTGGTTCATCCCGAAAAGGGAAAGGATATTGTAGCCCTCGGGTATATTACTGATATTGAGACCGGTGATGACGGCATCTCTATAACAATAACAACTGATAAACAGAATGACCCGTTTGTCTCGTCAATCAGGAGCACTGCCGTCAGGGCAATAAAGGAGGATCTGGGTCCCGATGCGGTGATAAGGGAAATAAAAGTTGAGTCGAGGGTTAAGGAGCCGGTTCAGAAGCCGGAGGAGAGGGATATCCTGCCGGGTGTCAGGAACATTCTGGCTGTATCGTCGGGAAAAGGAGGGGTAGGAAAGACCACAATAGCTGTCAACCTGGCTATAGCGCTTGCGCGTAAAGGGTTATCGGTCGGGTTGCTCGATGCCGATGTTTTCGGCCCTTCGGTGCCCAGGATGTTCGATGCGCAGGACTACAGGCCGGATGTATTCCGGATGAATGACGCCGACATGATAGTGCCTCTTACAAAGTACGGAGTCAAAGTGCTTTCGACCGGCTTTTTCGTAAGTCCGACGGATGCTGTTATCTGGAGAGGGCCAATGGCATCGGGGTTTCTGAAACAGCTTATAACCCAGGGCGACTGGGGAGAACTCGATTACCTTCTGTTCGACCTTCCTCCAGGAACCAGTGATATTCATCTGACTCTTGTACAGGAAGTTCCTGTTACAGGGGCAATAGTAGTAACAACCCCGCAGGAAGTTGCCCTGGCCGATGCGCTGAAAGGGATTTCAATGTTTCGCAGCGAGAAGATAAACGTTCCTGTACTCGGGCTCGTTGAAAACATGTCGTGGTTCACTCCTGCCGAACTACCGGAGAACAAGTATTTCATTTTCGGCAAAGGAGGAGGAAGAGAACTGGCGCGTAAGACTGATGTGCCGCTGCTTGGCCAGATACCGCTTGTTCAGAGCATCTGTGAAGGAAGCGACAAGGGCAGGCCGGTTGCACTTGAAGACTCGGTGACCGGAAAAGCCTTTATGGATCTTGCAGGTGAAGTGGTTAACAGAGTTAATAAAAGAAACAAGGAATTGAAGCCCACAAGCAGGGTGGAGATACACAACCAATAAAAATCAACAAAATGGAAGATAACATTACAATCAGGGAAAAAGTTGTAAATGCACTGAACAGGGTAAGGCCCTATCTGCAGAACGACGGCGGCGATATCGACTTGATTGAAATAACCGATGATCTGACTGTCAAGGTAAAGCTCACAGGTGCATGCCACGGCTGCCCCTATGCAATGCAGACGCTCAAGGCAGGCGTGGAACAGGCCATCATACAGGAGGTTCCCGAGATCAAGCGGGTGATTTCTGCCTGAGGATGCCCGGGTCCCAATTTTGCTTACCTTTGAGATACTATAGACCGTTGAAGTAAGTTATAGTATTAAATAACAGTTATTGCATTCCGGGAGGATATCATATAAATATCTGATAGCTCTGGGACTTCTTTTGTTCCTTTCGGGTTGTTCCGTGGAAAAGAATACGGCGACAACACGATTTTATAATAGTCTTACCGCAAAGTATAACATCTATTTCAACGGTTACGAAAGTTATACGGAAGGACTTCAGAAGATAACCAGCAGCTATACCGATGATTTCGCTGAACTCCTGAGGGTGTTTGAGAACAGCGATCCTTCGGTTGTTTCTCTCGTTTCCTCGAATATGGAGACTGCAATCCAGAAAGCCTCCAAGCTGATATCACTAAAGTCGATCACAGCGCGGCCGGAGGTCGATGCCCGTAAGGATCTGAGTGAAAACGAAAAGGCCCTGCTGGAGAGGAAGGAATTCAATGAATGGGTCGACGACAGCTATTTTCTTATTGGAAAGGCAAGGTTCCACAAGCATGAATTCAATGAGGCTGAAGCGGTCTTTATTCACTGCATTGCAGAGGCCAACGATCCTCAGATAAAAGTTGAATCGGCAATCTGGCTTGCACGGATCAGCTGCGAAAGGGGAAACTACGCGGAAGCCGCCAGACTGCTTAACGAGACAGTGCCCGATTCAAAATCGCCGAAAGCCATGATGGCATTCTATCAAATGACTCTGGCCGACATGTTTATCCGGCAAAAGAAATACAGCGAAGCAATAGAACCTCTTGCTTCGTCTCTAGAACTTATCGCGGGGAAAAGGTCAAAATACAGGCTTACCTACCTTATCGCCCAGCTCCATGAAAGGACTGGTAATTCAGAGAATGCAATATCCTGTTACAGGAAAGTGGTTAAAATGAATCCCCCCTACGAAGTTGAATTCAATGCACGCATAAATATTGCCGGCGTATTTGATGTTAACTCTGGCGACCCCGGGGAAATACTCAGGGAGCTCGAAAAGATGCTTAAGGATTCAAAGAATAAAGACTTCCTCGACCAGATCTATTATGCAATCGGCAACCTGATGAAGAAGGAAGGCAGGGAAAAGGAGGCACTCGAATACTACAGGAAATCAGCTTCGTCGGTATCAGGCAACCGCAACCAGAAGGGAAAATCATATCTTGCACTTGCCGACCACTACTATGCAATCCCCGATTATATGAACGCGGGAAAGTATTACGACAGCACTGTATATTTTCTTGAGGAGAACTACCCGGAATACAAAAATCTCCTTACAAAATCCCGTAACCTCGATGAACTTGTAAAACACCTGACAGTAATCCAGACCGAAGACAGCCTTCAGAAAGTTGCTTCGATGACTGAGAATGAAAGGACAAACCTTATTGCAGGAATAATTGCGGAGATAACAAAAGCTGAGAGCGAGGGCAGGGTGTCGGAATACTCCGACAGGGCAAACATCGGCCAGTACTATGAGAATGCAAGAAGATTCCAGGATAATATTGAACAGGAAGGCAAGTGGTATTTCTACAACCAGACAGCCCTCACATTCGGCCGTACCGAATTCAGGAGAAGATGGGGCGACAGGAGACTCGAGGATAACTGGAGGCGCTCAAACAAGGCAAGAGTGGCAAACCAGCAGGGGTCAGGAATTGCAGAAGAGAACGGGAAAGCCCAAACCGATTCAGCCGATGCAGTAGTTGATTACAAAAAACCCGAATTCTACCTGAAAAATCTTCCATTGAACGATTCTCTTCTGAAGGTCTCCGATGAAAAGATCGCAACAGCCTGGTTCAATGCAGGAAAAGTATTTGAGGAAAGAATTGCTGACAGGAAGAAAGCTGAAGAATCATTTGAGGAATTGCTTACACGGTATCCGTCGAACGAACTGGTGCCGGAAGCCCTGTACAGCCTTTATAATCTTTACAGGGAGGATAACAGTCAGAAGGCGGAGGTAGTGCGTCAGCGGCTCCTTGAGAAATACCCTGAAAGCGAGTTCTCGAAAATATTGTCCGATCCCGATTACTACAACAAGAAGATGGCGGAGATAAGAATGTCGGAACAGCTCTACCAGAGGGCATTTGATCTCTATAAGGCTGAAGATTTCAATTCTGCTGTTTCAATGTGCGACAGCGCATTGGCACAAAATCCGTCAGGTGCCCTGGCTCCAAAGTTCATGCTTCTGCGGGCTTATTCGAAAGCCAGAATAAGCGATGAACGAAGCTTCAAGGATGAGCTGAACCGTCTTATTAAGGCATGGCCCGGAACTGAAGAGGCAAAAAGAGCAGCTGAACTTTCTGCACACCTCAACCAACAGATGCCTGAGCTTAAGATCGAAGAGGACAAGGAGATCGCTTCGGAGATATATTCAGTTGACACAGTTGGGCGTTACTCTTTCATGATAGTCATTCTGGATCCCCGGTTCAACATTAACCAGGCATCATTCGATGTGATAAGCCACAATATAGATAACTACACCGATAAGAACTACCGTACCGAGGGACTTCTTGCAGACAACAGATACATCAGAATAACAGTTTCGGGTTTTGCTGACAACTCAGAAGCCTGGGATTATTATTATTCAACCGACCCCGAAAAGATAATCAGAAACACCACAGGCGCCCGCATAATCAAGTTCCTCATCAATGAGGTCAACCTCAAACCACTTGATGTGGATAAAAATCCCGAACGATATTTTCTTTTCTTTAACGAAAATTACCTTAAAGGCCAAAAGAATCGGTAATTTTACATCCTGAATTTAAAATCAGTGATGAGAAAGATCAGAATTTTATGGACCGATGACGAAATTGAGGTTCTGAAGGCACATGTACAATTTCTCCGTGAGAAGGGATATGAAATCGACACCTGTACAAATGGCATTGACACTGTTGATCTTGTTCGCCACAATCCCTACGATCTGATTTTTCTTGACGAAAGCATGCCCGGGCTGAGCGGTCTTGAGACTCTCAGACTTGTAAAGGAGATAAAAAACGACCTCCCGGTTGTTATGATAACCAAGAATGAGGAGGAGGGTATCATGGAGGCAGCGATCGGTTCAGAAATGGCAGATTATCTTATCAAGCCGGTGAAACCGAATCAGCTTCTTCTTGTTGTCAAAAGGATCACCGAACAGCGAAGGCTGATAACCGAAAAAACAACAACCAATTACAGGCAGGAATTTGGTACAATAGGAAATCTTATATCTGCAGCCCGCAGTCATACCGACTGGACCGAGCTCTACAGGAAAATCACATTCTGGGAATCGGAACTTGAGAAATCGACCGATCCGGGTATGGCCAACATACTCAAGATGCAGGAAAATGATGCGAACAATGCATTTGTAAAATACATTACATGCAATTATCAATCATGGCTCGATCCTGACGCCCAGGATAAACCTGTTTTATCTCCCTCCCTCTTCTCAAAGAAGATATTTCCCCATGTCAATCAGGGCAGACCGGTTTTTTTCATACTGATCGACAACCTCAGGTTTGATCAGTGGAAAATGATCGCGTCGGAACTTGCCGGAATATACAGGGTTATTGAAGAGGATATCTATTTCAGCATACTTCCCACTGCGACCCAATACAGCCGGAATGCAATCTTTTCGGGGCTGATGCCTTCGGCGATAGCTGCAATTCTCCCCGAATACTGGGTGGAGGACGATGAGGAGGAGGGAAAGAACCATTTTGAAGAGGAACTGTTTAAATATCAGCTTGCAAGGAAAGGCTTAAGATACAAATGGTCGTACAACAAGATAATAAGCAACCAGGACGGGAGGAAGGTAAATGAGAAGATAAGGCAGCTTCTTGATAACGACATTAATATACTGGTTTACAATTTCGTCGACATGCTATCACATGCAAGGACCGAGATAGGTCTCATAAGGGACCTTGCAAATGATGAAAAGGCATACAGGAGCCTCACCCGTTCCTGGTTTGTCCATTCCCCTCTTTATGAACTCCTTACAACACTTACCGCCCACCAGGTGAAGATCATATTCAGTACCGATCACGGCACAATCAGGGTTCAGAATCCGATTAAGGTAGTTGGCGACAGAAATACATCATCGAACCTCAGGTATAAGACGGGACGAAATCTCGATTACAATCCAAGGCAGGTATTTGAACTTAAATACCCTGAGAAAGCAGGGCTTCCCAAGACCAATATAACATCAAAATACATTTTCGCACTCAACAAGGATTATCTGGTCTACCAGAATAATTTCAACTACTACGCAGGATATTACAAGGACACCTTCCAGCATGGAGGCGTATCGATGCAGGAAATACTTCTTCCGGTTGTGGTCCTTGAACCTGTTTCCTAACCGGTAAATGCGACGGGGATGAGAATACCGATCAAAGATAAAAAGCATCTACCCTCAGCCGCCAGGAAAATAATCGCTCTTGCATCGCAGAAAAGGCACTTTGCTTTTTACGGCCCCATGGGTGCAGGCAAAACGACAATCATCAAGGCCATCTGCAGGGAACTTGGTGCGGACGACACTGTAACAAGTCCGACTTTTACAATGGTCAATGAGTACAGGACCAATGACGGCGGTACGATTTATCATATTGACTTTTACAGGATTAAAAATCCTGAAGAGGTTTACGACTTCGGCATGGAAGAATATTTCGCCAGCGGATCGTATTGCCTGATGGAATGGCCCGAACTTATCGGGGATATACTTCCTGAGGGCACTTTAAATATCAGGATCACAGTCGGCGAAGGGGAACAGAGGATTGTCGACATTTCCTGACCTTTGTCGTGTATTGCATTTTTTTTTAAATTTGAAGTGATAACACAATTCCTTAAATGAACGAGAAGGCGAAAAACGGCAGTCATGGATTCAGCAATGCCTCACTGCTTCCACAGGAAGAACAGCTCGACACGGTTATCAGGCGCAAGAAGATCTCGATAGGGATTCCGAACGACAAGAAGAATGATGAGAAACGCGTGGCTCTGACTCCCGAGGCTGTCAACCAGCTTGTTGAAGGCGGGAACGAAGTGATCCTGCAGAAGGGAGCCGGGACCGGGGCAAATTATTCCGACAAGGATTATGCAGAGAACGGGGCGGTGATAACCGAATCACCTGCACGGGTGTTCAGCGCTGATGCGGTTATAAAGGTCGCACCTTTCACCAACCAGGAGGTTGACTACCTTAGGGGCAATCAGATTGTTATGTCGTTCCTGAATGTCCTCCAGCTTAATGAGGACACTCTCGCCAAGCTCATGAGGAAAAAGGTAACAGCTATTGCTCTTGAAAAAATAAGGGACAGCAACGGGGTTATGCCGGTTATGGAATCGATGAGCGAGATAAGCGGAGTGACTTCAGTGCTGATCGCATCTGATTATCTCAGCAATCATCACGGCGGCAAGGGAGTGCTTCTGGGCGGAATTACGGGTGTCACTCCGACTGAGGTTGTTATAATCGGCGCCAACACTGCCGGAGAATATGCTGCCAGGGCAGCTATCGGACTTGGTTCGCAGGTAAAGATATTCGATCAGTCGCTTCATAACCTGAGACGCTTCCAGAACCTTATAAACCAGAGACTGCAGACATCCGTGTTCCATCCGCAGGTACTTAAGAAGGCGATCCGCTCGGCCGATGTCCTCATCGGTGCAATTGAGCTCGAAGATCTCCGGCCATGGTATTACATCACCGAGGAAATGGTAAAGACAATGAAGAAAGGTTCGGTAATAATCGACCTGAGCATCGACAGGGGCGGATGTATAGAGACAACCGAGTGCAGGGCTCTCAGGGACCCGGTCTATGAAAAGCATGGCGTGGTTCATTTTTCTGCATGGAACCTCCCGTCGAGAGTGGCACGTACTGCCTCAATTGCCCTGAGCAACATCTTCAATCCGCTTTTCAAGGAGATAGCTGAGGCAGGAGGTATCACCCATCTGCTTAAAAATGACAGGGGAATGCGTAACGGAGTCTACCTCTTCAACGGAATACTTACAAATGAGACACTGGGACAGAAGTTCGGGGCGATCTCGAAGGATCTGGATCTTCTGATCTCAGCCTTCTGATAATCAGTCGAATGTCAGAATTGCGCCGTCGCCATCAGGTGTGATTTCGGCATGGCGTCCTGTATAAAATGCCCTGTTATCCTTTACATGGCCTGCTGGAAATCCAAAGAATACAGGATAGTTGTATCCCTCAACTGCTTCAGCAATTGTAGTCTGAGCGCTTTTCCCCCACCGCACCGAAGTATTGTGCATTTTTGTCAGTCCTCCGACAAGAAGCGCCGAAAGTCCATCAAGATTCCCTCCGAGCCTCAGTGACATCATCATTCTGTCGAGGTGGTAATAATATTCACCGACATCCTCTATAAAAAGTATCTTGCCTCTTGTGTCAGGAAGGGCCCTTGTGCCGGCCAGACTGAATATAAGAGTGAGATTTCCGCCCGTCACTTCACCTGAAACCCCCGCAGGTCGGATTACCCTGCCCTTCCACGAAACAGGTTTATAGTTGCCGAACAAGGCATCGTGAAGGGTTTCAAAAGAAGCAGGTGTTTTATCGGGATCGTTAAAATTGAGGGGCATTTCCCCATGCACCGACATTATTCCGCAGACTTCATTAAGCCAGAGGTGAAGCACGGTTATATCGCTGAAACCCACATACCATTTCGGAGAGTCATTAAGGGGTGAGAAATCGATCCGGTCGATAATCCTTGAAAGCCCGTATCCTCCCCTCGAGCAGAATACAGCCTTGATATTACTGTCTCCTGTCATCTCTGTGAGATCGGCAAGCCGTTCGTCGTCGGTACCGGCAAAGGGTCCCGATTTTTTCAGAACATTCCTTCCGGGCCTGACCTTCAATCCCCATCCCTCAAGGAAAGTCACTGCATTATTGATACAGTCTTCGCTTATTGCCCACGACGGGGAGATTATTGCAACTTCATCACCCTTCTTCAGGAAGGGAGGGTGGATTTTTTTCACTGGCATCTGACGGCTTATATCCTGTAAAAATAATCCATCTAATCAATCATTACAACTGCCTGAATAAACATTATCTTTGGGGTTTTTATAAAATTACAATTCTCTGATGACGATGAATAATTACAGGAGATATCTGATAACCTCGGCCCTGCCCTACGCAAACGGGCCCCTTCATATCGGGCACCTCGCCGGAGTATATGTTCCCTCCGACATATATACAAGGTATCTTAGGATGAAGGGTGTGGATGTGATATCGATTTGCGGATCAGATGAACACGGGGTTCCGATAACCCTCAAGGCAAGGAATGAAGGGATCACCCCCCAGGAAGTTGTAGACCGTTATCATGCAATCAATAAAAAGGCATTCGAAGATTTCGGGATTTCATTTGACATCTATTCCCGTACATCAAACAAGATACATTACGAAACAGCGTCTGATTTCTTCCTTAAACTTTACAACAAGGGAGAATTCGTTGAAAAGACAAGCGAACAATATTATGATGAGGAAGCCGGCTGTTTCCTGGCCGACAGGTATATAGTCGGGACCTGCCCTCATTGCGGAAATGAGAATGCCTACGGCGATCAGTGCGAGAAGTGCGGAACGTCGCTCAGTCCGAATGAGCTTATTAATCCGCATTCCACGATAAGCGGAAGCAAGCCGGTGCTGAGGGAGACTCTCCACTGGTACCTGCCGCTCGACAGGTATGAAGGATGGCTGAGACAATGGATTCTTGAAGACCATAAGGAATGGAAGACAAATGTTTACGGACAGTGCAAGTCGTGGATCGACCAGGGCCTTCAGCCGCGGGCTGTCAGCCGCGACCTCGACTGGGGTGTTCCGGTGCCGGTCGAAGGCGCCGAAGGAAAGGTGCTGTACGTCTGGTTCGATGCACCGATAGGTTATATCTCTGCAACCCGCGAGCTCACTCCCGACTGGGAAAAGTACTGGAAGGATCCCGAGACAAAAATGGTGCACTTCATTGGAAAGGATAACATAGTATTTCACTGTATAATTTTCCCGGCTATGCTCAGGGCAGAGGGATCATATATCCTGCCCGACAATGTGCCGGCAAACGAGTTCCTCAACCTCGAGAATGACAAGATATCGACCTCGAGGAACTGGGCTGTATGGCTTCATGAATACCTCGAGGATTTCCCGGGCAAGCAGGATGTCCTCAGATACACTCTCTGCTCCAATGCCCCTGAAACAAAGGACAATGACTTCACATGGAAGGACTTCCAGGCTCGCAACAACAATGAACTGGTTGCGATCCTCGGTAATTTTGTGAACCGTACTCTTGTCCTTACAAACAAGTATTACGACGGGCAGGTTCCGGCACGGGGGGAAACAACCGAAGCCGACAGGGCCGTGCTCAGTGAAATAAAGAAGATAAAGGAGAATGTTGAATCGAGCCTTGAGCTGTACCGCTTCAGGGAAGCCCTCAGGGAGGCTATGAACCTGGCAAGGCTTGGAAACAAGTATCTTGCCGATTCCGAACCGTGGAAACTGGCTTCAAGCGATCCGGAGAGGGTAAAGACTATAATGAATATCTCCCTGCAGATCACTGCAAATCTTACAATTGTCCTTGAGCCTTTTCTGCCGTTCTCGATGAAGACTCTCAGGAGCTGGATCAACATCACACTGAAAACATGGGATGATGCCGGAAGAGACGATATGCTTCCTGCCGGACATAAAATTGTTGAACCGGGTCTGTTGTTCGAAAAGATCGAGGATAGTGATATTGAAAAGCAGATAAATAAACTGGCAGCCTCAAAAAAATCAAACGAAGCCGCAAACTCGCAGGTAAACCCGGCGAAGGATCCACTTACGTTTGACGATTTCAGTAAAATAGATATCAGAACGGCAACAATCCTCGAAGCCGAAAAAGTTCCAAAGACAACAAAGCTTCTCAAGCTTAAGATTGACACAGGTCTGGATGTCAGGACTATAGTATCGGGAATTGCCGAGTATTATGAACCCGAATCAATTGTCGGGAAGCAGATATCAATTGTAGCAAATCTCGAACCCAGGAAGATAAAGGGAATAGAATCGAAAGGGATGATCCTGATGGCTGAAGACAAGGATGGAAAGCTTGTCATGGTTACCCCGGTTGAACCAGTGAGTAACGGGAGCGCTATCAAATAGATTATTTAACTACTGTGACCCATGCTCCGGGATATTTTCCGGAAATACTGTCGCGTGTCTGAACAGCTTTTTCCTTGCTGCTGCTTGTCATTGCAGTCACCCTGATGAAGCCGTTGGCTGCTTTCTGCATCACCGGTTCGTATCCGTCGGCTTTCAGTTCCCTGATGTGGGACAAGGCATTCTCCTCCGATTTGAAGCTTCCTGTTATTATTGAATACTGAACCGTTTCAACCGGTGCCGGAGGGAATTCATCGATTATGGGCATCTCAGCGGGAGGTTCTGCTTTCACAGCTTCTTCAATTGCTATTCTGTTGTTTTCAAATTCTGCCGTGACGAGAGGGTTAAGGGATGTGGCTTCGATGCCAGAACGGAACAGGCCGGTCCTGAATGGTACTGCAATAAGCAGGGCCAGAACCGGAACGAGGATCGCGGCCCTCCACAGGTTCTTCCTTCCGGGATTAAATCTGACAGGCTCTTTCATAATTCGACCTGCCACTTTTTTCCTTACATCGTATTCCCTGGGAGGATTCCACTGGAATGGTTCAAGTCCGAAAGACCCGGGATAGTAATTTATTCCGGGTTCAGGTTCAAACTGAACATTATTCTCTTGGTTGTTTACGAAAGTGCCGATATTGTCAAATACAACCTGCCGGCCTAAGGCGAGTTTTGTTCTGACATCGTCGGCAAACTCTTCTACAAGCCGTCGCGAATCAGCATAATTCAGACCTGTTACAAACGAAATTTTGCCTATAAGCAGTCCGTCGTTATGATTCAGGTTCCTGTTAAAGGAGATTTGCTTTACAGGGGGATAGAATACCCCGTTCTTTTCATCAAGGCGGGCAGGTGAGAAATTTCCGATAAACCCTCCAAATCCCGGTACAATGACGCAATCGTGACTGAACAACAATTCCCTGATGAAAGCTTTTATATCCAAAATATTGTCTCCTTAACTGCCGACAAAATAAGGTCATAAGGGAGGGTTTCCCTAAAAAAACAGGGTCATGTTATTAACATTTTAAGAACACGTTTTTATCAGCCTGTAAGGAAGCCTGATAAGGATATCCGGGAGCTGAATCCAAGAGTATTTACGGTTAAAAAACATTATATTCGTAGCCTAATATTTTCTTTTCTCATGAGAGAGATCCAGATGGTTGACCTGCTTACCCAGTATGAGAGGCTCAGGTCTGATATTGACAATGCAATCTTCTCGGTAATCAACTCATCAGCTTTCATAAAGGGTCCCGGGGTGAAGCTTTTCGAAGAGGAGCTGCAGGAATATCTCGGTGTCAGGAATGTGATTTCGTGCGCCAACGGCACTGATGCCCTTCAGTTAGCGATGATGACACTTGGACTGAAGCCGGGTGATGAGGTGATTACAACCAATTTCACATTTATCGCAACGATCGAGACAGTGGCACTGCTTGGGATGAAGCCGGTTATTGTCGATCCAGATCCCGGCAGCTTCAATATTTCTGCTGAAGGAATTGCAAATGCAATCACTGAAAAAACGAGGGCAATAGTTCCGGTTCATCTGTTCGGCCAGTGTGCCGACATGGAAGGAATAATGAAGCTTGCAGCCAGGCACAACCTGCTTGTTATAGAAGATGCCGCCCAGGCAACAGGAAGCGATTATCTGTTCGCCGACGGAACCAGGAAGAAGGCCGGGACTATCGGCAATGCAGGAACCACATCTTTTTTTCCTTCCAAGAACCTCGGCTGCTACGGCGACGGAGGAGCAGTATATACAGACGACGATGAACTGGCAAGGAAGATAAGGAGTATTGCCAACCACGGCATGAAAGTGCGCTATCATTATAACGACATAGGTATAAATTCGAGGCTCGATACAATTCAGGCTGAGATACTAAGGGTCAAACTGAAGCATCTCGACAGCTTCAACCGGGCCCGCCAGGAAGTTGCCGCCGCCTACGACAGGGCATTTTCAGGAATCAGCCAGATTGTGATACCGGCGAGAGAGAAACACTCGACGCACATCTTTCACCAGTACACAATCAGGGTGAAAAACGGCCTGAGGGATGAACTGAAAAAACACCTCCAGGAGAAAAAAATACCGGCAATGGTTTATTACCCCGGACCGCTTCACATGCAGGAAGCTTACAGTTACCTTGGCTACGGGGAAAATGATTTCCCGGTTACAACCGCATTATGCAGGGAAGTCCTTTCTCTTCCTGTCCATACTGAGATAGAACAGGAACAGCTTGATCATATTACAGGAACCGTTATTGAATTCTTTGAAAAGCGCAAGTAATGGAAAAAGAATATTTCGCCCATGAGACTGCCATCGTTGATGATGGGGTGAGCATTGGGAAAGGAACGAAAATATGGCATTTCAGTCATATAATGACCGGTTCAGAAATAGGTGAACACTGCAACATAGGACAGAACGTGGTTATTTCACCTGGAGTGAAGCTCGGCCGCAACGTCAAGGTTCAGAACAATGTATCGGTCTATACGGGCGTTATCTGTGAAGATGATGTCTTTCTGGGGCCGTCGATGGTTTTCACGAATGTAATGAATCCCCGGAGTGCTGTAAACAGGAAGGATCAGTATGCAGAAACAATCGTGGAGAGAGGAGCCACAATCGGGGCCAATTCAACAATAGTATGCGGCCACAAAATCGGCAGGTTTGCCTTTATCGGAGCCGGAGCAGTTGTGACAAGGGATGTGAAACCATACGCACTTGTTGTGGGCAACCCTGCACGACAGACAGGATGGATGAGCGAATACGGCCACAAGCTTCAATTCGATGCCGGCGGCAGTGCAACCTGTACAGAAAGCGGGGAAAGGTATTTATTGAAGGATGGGAATGTAAGTAAAATTTCTGAGTGACAGAATGTATTTATAATTAAGATATTATGGAATCCAATCCAAAGAATTTCGGTCTGATAGGTGTGGCGGGGTATATTGCAGTACGTCACCTGAAGGCGATCAAGGACACCGGGAATAATCTTCTCGCCAGCCTCGACAAGTTTGATTCCGTCGGTTTGCTTGACGGGTATTTTCCCCACAGCGATTTTTTCGTCGAGTTTGAAAGGTTCGACAGGCATTTCGACAAGCTGAAGAGAATGGGAACAAAGATCGATTATGTAAGCATCTGTTCGCCCAATTACCTTCACGATTCGCATATCAGGTTTGCACTGAGGCATCAGGCCGAAGCTATATGTGAGAAGCCTATAGTTCTTAACCCCTGGAATGTGGAGGCTCTTCAGGAAATAGAAAATGAAACGGGCCGGAAGATATATACAATACTTCAGCTCAGGCTCCATCCTGCTATAATGGCCTTAAAGGAAAAGATAAGGAAAGGTCCTAAAGACAAGATTTATGATATTGATCTAACTTATATAACAAGCAGAGGCAACTGGTATTATATATCGTGGAAAGGAGATATTCAGAAGTCGGGAGGCGTAGCCACAAACATCGGCATCCACTTTTTCGACATGCTTGGATGGATCTTTGGCGACACCACAAAAAACATAGTTCATCTGTCGCAGCCCAACAAGGCGGGCGGATATCTTGAACTGGAGAATGCAAGGGTAAGATGGTTTCTCAGCATCGATGCCGACGATCTTCCCGCATCTGCCAGGGAGGCAGGTAAAAGAACCTACAGATCGATTACAGTTGAGGGCGAGGAGATTGAGTTCAGCGAAGGTTTCGGAGAACTTCACACTACATCATACAATGAAATTCTTGCAGGAAAGGGATTCGGGCTCAATGATGCGAAGCAGTCGGTTACAACAGCCTTTACGATAAGAAACTCAAATCCGGTCGGATTTGTCGGCGATTATCACCCGATGCTAAAATATGCAGACAAAAGATAACACAATAAGAACAGATCATGAAGAAAAATCTTATACTCGTTACCGGAGGAACAGGATACATTGGTTCACACACAACTGTTGAGCTTATCGAAGAAGGATTTGATGTTGCAATAATCGACAACCTGTACAATTCTGAAGCCGAGGTTATCGACCGTATTGAGGCAATAACCGGGGTAAGGCCTCCGCTTGCGGTGTTTGATCTCACCGACCGTGAAACCCTGGATGACTATTTTGCTGATCACAACGATATATCGGGCATAATACATTTTGCAGCATACAAGGCTGTCGGCGAATCGGTTCACAAGCCTCTTGATTATTACCGCAACAATCTTGTATCGCTAATGAACCTGCTGGACTCCATGAAGAGAAGAGGAATTCCGAATTTTGTTTTCTCGTCGTCGTGCACTGTTTACGGACAGCCTGATAAGCTGCCGGTAGCCGAAGATGCTGCCGTGAAGCCGGCAACGTCGCCTTATGGAAATACAAAGCAAATCGGAGAAGAGATCATTCGCGACACTGTGGGTTCAAGTGAAAACCTTAATGCAATTTCGCTCAGGTATTTCAACCCTATAGGAGCACATCCTTCAGCCCTTATCGGTGAACTTCCCAGGGGTGTTCCGGAAAATCTCGTGCCCTTCATAACCCAGACCGCCTACGGTTTAAGGAAGGAGCTGAAGGTTTTCGGCAATGATTATAACACACCCGACGGTTCATGCGTCAGGGATTACCTGCATGTTGTCGACCTGGCTAAAGCTCATGTAACTGCAGTTAAGAGGCTTCTTGAGAAAAAGAACAAGACCGGCTATGAGGTATTCAACCTTG
>CAZKTX010000060.1:4001-15523 GCA_964555805.1 uncultured Rikenellaceae bacterium | reverse complement strand
CCGACTGAACTACATGTGAGTCCCATATCTTGTCAAATAATGTTTTTGGCTCCATTTAATAATATTTTGTTAATTCTGTTGCCTTGCCCCCTGCTGTTTTAGCTTCCCTGCTGTTTTAGCCTCCCTGCTGTTTTAGCCTTCCTGCTGTTTCACCCTCCCTGCTGTTTTACCCCCGTGCTGTTTTAGCCTCCCTGCTGTTTTACCCCCCTGCCCCCCTAAAGGGGGGTATGCGGAAGACGCCATCTGGCCCCCCTTTAGGGGGGTTGGGGGGTAAGAGTTGGGGATTGGGATTACTTTATCTTCGATATTGCATCGATGAAAGCCTCCACTGAGGCGGTTACTATATCAATGTTGGCAGAGAAGCCATAATATATCCTGCCTTCATGTTCAATCTGGATATGCACCTTGCCGATATCATCGCTTCCTTTCGTGATAGCCTGAATGAGAAATTCCTCAAGGTGAACTGTTTTGCTTATAAGCGATTTTACAGCTGTAAAGGCCGCATCGATTGGCCCGTTCCCCGAAGCTGTTGCCATGTGAAGCTCACCATTGATTTTGATCCCCACAGTTGCCACCGGAACAGTCGATCTTCCGCATGTGACCTGCAGCGTTTCGAGCTTGAGCGACTTCTCTCCTGCAAATACCTCACCCGACAGAATTCTCAGGTCCTCATCATTGATTTCCTTCTTCTTGTCAGCAAGATTCAGGAAACGGTTGTAAATATCATCCAGTTCTTCTTTGCCAAAGGTGAAACCCAGAGCCTCCAGACGGTGGTTCAGGGCAGCTCTTCCGCTTCGTGCGGTCAGAATTATCGACGATTCCTTTATTCCTACTTCATGAGGATCGATTATTTCATAATTCTCCCTGTATTTAAGCACACCGTCCTGATGGATCCCTGAGGAGTGGGCGAAGGCGTTCCTTCCTACTATTGCCTTGTTAGCCTGAACCGGCATGCTCATAAGGTTGGAAACCAGCCTGCTCGTGCTGAATATCAGTTTAGAGTTGATATCGGTTTTAAGCTTCATTGCATGATGGCTCTTTATTATCATTGCCACCTCCTCGAGCGATGTATTGCCGGCTCTCTCACCTATGCCGTTAATTGTAACCTCCACCTGCCGGGCGCCGTTAAGCACTCCCATAATTGTGTTGGCTGTTGCCATTCCAAGGTCATTGTGGCAATGAGTCGAGATAACCGCCTTGTCGATGTTCCTGACATTCTCAATCAGATACCTGATCTTTGCCCCGTATTCCTCGGGAAGGCAGTAGCCTGTTGTGTCGGGAATGTTGACAACTGTAGCCCCGGCCTTTATAACAGCCTCAATTACCTGTGCAAGGTATTCATTCTCGCTCCTTCCTGCATCCTCAGCATAGAACTCGACATCCTCTACGAATTTTTTGGCGTATTTTACCGCGTCGACTGCTCTCTTGAGTATCTCCTCGGGAGTTGTCCTGATCTTATATTTAATATGAAAGGGAGAGGTGCCGATGCCGGTGTGTATCCTCTTCCTCTTAGCATACTGGAGAGCTTCAGCCGCCACTTCAATATCCTTTTTTACTGCTCTTGTGAGAGCGCAGATCACAGGATTTGAGATGGCTTTCGATATTTCCACAACCGACCTGAAATCGCCCGGGCTTGAAATCGGGAAGCCCGATTCAATGACGTCGACTCCAAGGTCTTCAAGTGCTCTGGCAACCTGAATCTTTTCAACTGTATTCAGCTGGCATCCGGGTACCTGTTCACCGTCGCGGAGGGTCGTGTCGAAGATGTATACTTTTTCTTCCATCGTTAGTTTGTTTAATTTGTTTATTTCTTTCCCGGCCTTAACTTTCTTACTGCAGCTCCCGTCTTCCATAATTCGGAGTTACCAAGCGCAGAAAGTTCAGCGTTAAGAAGTTCCTTGTAATTCGGCAATCCGGTCGACTGAAGCACCCTGACGCACTCTTCACCCGATTTTACTTTATTGTAGAGATCCTTGAAGACCGGAAGAGTTGCCTCCATGAACTTCGGACGCCAGTCGAGAGCACCACGCTGCGCTGTAGCGCTGCAGTTAGAGTACATCCAGTCCATTCCTTTTTCATCGACAAGCCTGATAAGGCTTTGGGTCAGCTCTTCAACAGTTTCATTGAAAGCTTCGGAAGGAGAATGACCGTTTTCGCGAAGCACCCGGTACTGGGCATCCATGATACCTGCAAGCGCTCCCATGAGGACTCCGCGCTCACCGGTGAGGTCTGAAAATACCTCCTTTTCGAAAGTGGTGGGGAAGAGATATCCCGATCCGATAGCTATACCGAGAGCAAGAATACGATCAGTCGCTCTGCCGGTGAAATCCTGAAATACAGAAAAGCTTGAATTGATGCCTGTTCCAGCCAGGAAATTCCTCCTTACGCTAGTGCCGGAACCCTTCGGTGCACAAAGTATTACATCAATATTCTCGGGAGGGATTACTCCTGTGTGCTCCTTGTATGTTATTGAGAAACCGTGTGAGAAATACAGGGCATCTCCCTCCTTCAGACATGGCTTTATTCTGGGCCATAATGTCCTCTGCGCTGCATCCGACACAAGATATTGGATGATTGTAGCCTTTTTTGCTGCTTCATCGACATCAAAAAGATTCTTTCCCGGAACAAAACCGTCAGCCACTGCCTTGTCCCAGTCGGCCTTGAATTCAGGAGCCTGGCCTATGATTACATTTATACCGTTGTCTTTCATGTTGAGCGCCTGTGCCGGTCCCTGAACGCCGTAGCCGATAACGGCAATGGTTTCATTTTTAAGTACTTCGCGTGCCTTTTCGAGAGTGAATTCTTCCCTAGTTACAACATCTTCAATGATTCCGCCAAAATCGATTTTTGCCATTGTATTAATTTTTTTGTTAGGTTTATTTATTCAGTGTATTATTCAATATGATCTTAATCTGTTTATCCATGTATTTCAAAACCCATTAATATTTGGAATCATAGCCATCGGGTCTCTGCTGGTTTGCCTGATCCATCTCCTCCAGATAGGCATTAAGCTCCTTTACCTGCCTTGTGATGGCAACCCTGCCCGATCTTACAAACTGCAGAACTCCGCAAGGTTCCAGAAGATGAAGGAGATCGTTTATCTGCGTCTTGTGCCCTGTCCGCTCAATCACCATGAATTCGGGGTGAACCTCGAGAATGCGTGCGTTATGGTCACGGACAATGCGATCAATAAGGTTGCCCGACATCAGGCCTTTTGTCCTGACTTTGTAAAGGGCCAGCTCCTGGTAAATTATCTCATCTGATGTGTGGACAAAGACCTTGAGCACCTCAACTATCTTCTGGATCTGCTTTACAACCTTCTGGACCAGATCGGGTGTAGTCCTGACAACAAGCGTGAGTATCTGCACACCCTTTACTGCAGATTCTGAAGCAGTTATGCTTTCAATGTTTATCTGCCTCCTCGTAAGGATTATTGTTATCTGGTTCGTTATCCCTATATGATCTTCAGTAAAGATTGATATCGTAAATTCCTGTGTGTTCATATTATTATTTATAAGTCAGTGTAACTTCTGAAACCGAAGCCCCCGGTTCGATCATCGGAAGCACGTTAGCTTCCTTATCGATCCGGATATCCAGTATATATGGCCCCTTTGAATCAAGCATTTCCCTGATTGAGTCTTTCAGCTCCTCTCTGACCGACACTGTTTTGGCAGGTATGCCGTACCCGCCTGCAATAGTTACAAAATCAGGGTTAATCAGTTCCGTGGAGGCATATCGCTTTTCGAAGAACATGTCCTGCCATTGCCTCACCATGCCAAGGAAACCGTTGTTAAGAATTATAAGCTTTACAGCCACCTTGTACTGAAGGATTGTTCCGAGTTCCTGGATTGTCATCTGGAATCCTCCATCGCCGATGAAAGCAACTACCTGCTTGTTGGGGTTTCCTATCTTGGCGCCTATTGCTGCCGGCAGACCAAATCCCATTGTTCCCATTCCGCCTGATGTCACAAGGCTGTTTGGACTTGAAAATCTGAAGTAGCGCGCCACCGACATCTGGTTCTGACCAACATCAGTTACCGCAATTGTTTCGCCCCCTGTGAGTTCTGAAACGAGCCGGACCACTTCTCCCATCTTGATATTGCCTTTTCCGGGCATTGTTTCAGACTTGATAACTTTTTCATTTTCAGTCTTGTCGAGTATCCTGAATTCCCTTATCCAGTCCTCATGATTTTTTTGCTGGATCAGAGGAATCAGGTGCTTCAGGACCTCACGTGCATCATTATTAATTTCCAGATCAACAGTAACATTCTTGTTGATCTCGGCATCATCTATTTCAATATGTATGATCCTCGCATTTTTTGCATATTTCTTAAGGTTGCCCGTAACCCTGTCGTCGAAGCGCATTCCGATTGCAATTATCAGATCAGCTTCATTTGTCAGGAGATTTGGGGCGTAATTTCCATGCATCCCTAAGTAGCCTGCATATAAACGGTGCGCAGACGGGAAGGCGGAAAGGCCAAGCAGAGTCATTGCAACCGGAATCCCGGCCTTCTCTGCAAACTGCAGCAGCTCATTCTCCGCCCTTGAGATAAGCACTCCGTGTCCGGCAAGAATAAGAGGCTTTTCGGCGTGGTTAATCATTATTGCAGCTGATTCGATGGCTCTCGTGCGCAAGGGGAGCGTGGGATTATAGCTTCGCAGGTAATTGCATTTTTTATACCTGAACTCAAGCTTTTCGAGCTGGGCATCCTTTGTGATGTCAATAAGTACAGGTCCGGGCCTGCCTGAACATGCTATGAAAAACGCTTTTGCAAGTGTCTCAGGGATATCATGGGCTTTCTTTACCTGTGCGTTCCATTTTGTTACTGGCATTGAAACCCCGATTATGTCTGTCTCCTGGAAAGCATCAGTCCCGATCAGATTTGAGACAACCTGTGCAGTTACGAAAACCATTGGGACGGAATCGAGGTATGCATTGGCAATACCTGTAATGAGATTTGTTGCACCTGGTCCGGATGTGGCAAAGCAAATGCCGGGTTTCCCGGTTACCATTGCATAAGCCTGTGCGGCGTGTGCCGCACCCTGCTCATGACGTGTAAGAATATGGTGAAGCTTGTCCTGGTAGTCAAGAAGCTTGTCGTACACCGGCATGATTGCTCCGCCCGGATAACCGAAAATTGTATTTACCCCTTCCTCTACAAGCGCCCTGAGGATAGCCTCGGAACCGGTTATAATCTCATGTCCGTTAGTGTTTTCAGCAACCTTTTCCTTTTCTTTTTTTGTCTTCATCTGACTCAAATTATCTTAATGAATTTATCTCCTGTACTCACTAATGTCATTTAGTTCACTATCCTTACAGCTCCTTTGTCAGCCGAACTTACCATTTTTGCGTAGGCCCGGAGTGAAGACGGGACTTCCCGTTTTCTGCCGGCCGGACTAAATGCGTCTGCCCCTCTTGTTTTTTCCTTATTGAATCTCATTTCAAGTTCATCATCAGAAAGGATTACATTGATTTTCCTTGACGTGACATCTATTTCAATTATATCTCCATTTCGTATGACTGCAATTTCCCCGCCGGCAGCAGCTTCAGGCGATAAATGCCCAACCGACAGTCCTGACGTTCCTCCTGAAAACCTGCCGTCGGTTATAAGCGCACATTTCTTGTCGAGCAGTTTTGATTTCAGGTAGGATGTCGGATACAGCATCTCCTGCATTCCCGGCCCGCCCTTTGGTCCCTCGTACCTGATTACAACAGCATCGCCCTGTTTGACCGATCCTCCCAGGATTCCTTCAACTGCTTCTTCCTGCGACTCGAAAACGACTGCAGGTCCGCGGAACTTTAGCAGGGTTGCGTCGATCCCGGCTGTTTTTACAATGCATCCGCTTCTGGCAATATTGCCATAAAGTACTGCAAGGCCACCATCGCTGTTATAGGCATTTTCCCTGTTCCTTATGCATCCATTTACCCTGTCGGCATCCGGCCTGTCATAATAGGTGCTGTGCGAACCCATCTCCAGGCTTCTTTTATTTGAGGGAGCGCTGAGCCAGAAATCCCATGCCTCGGGTTTTATTCTGCTGCTCATAATGTCCCAGTCGGCTATTGCATCATGAAGGCTGGGGTAGTCGAGACGCCCTGCTGAGCAGTCAATGAGATTATTTCGTTCAAGTTCTCCCAGTATTGAAAGGATACCGCCCGCCCGGTTGACATCCTGAACATGATATTTTGAGCTTGGAGCCACTTTGCAGATGTTGGGTATCCGGCGCGACAGTTCATCAATGTCCTTCATAGTGAAATCCACCCCTGCCTCATGGGCCACCGCCAGAAGGTGAAGCACTGTGTTTGTTGATCCGCCCATTGCAATGTCGAGCGACATTGCGTTGAGGAATGCCTTTTTTGTCGCTATGGATATGGGAAGAACACTTGTGTCGCCTTCGTAATAATATTTCTTTGCAAGACCGACAATCAGACCTGCAGCCTTATCGAACAGCTTCAGCCTGTTTGAATGTGTTGCTATCACGGTTCCGTTTCCCGGCAGTGCCATCCCGAGTGCCTCAACAAGGCAGTTCATCGAGTTTGCCGTGAACATTCCCGAACAGGAGCCGCATGTAGGGCAGGCAGCCAGTTCCATTTCCCTAAGATCGCGATCGCTTACCGATTCGTCGGCTGCCGACACCATCGCATCAATAAGATCAATATCCCTGTTCCTGTAATTGCCGGCTTCCATCGGACCTCCTGACACAAACAGGGCCGGGATGTTGAGCCTCATGGCAGCCATCAGCATCCCCGGGGTGATCTTGTCACAGTTGCTTATGCAGATCATTGCATCTGCCCGGTGGGCATTGCAGACATATTCAACGCTGTCGGCTATCAGCTCACGGGAAGGAAGGGAATAAAGCATTCCTTCATGACCCATGGCAATACCGTCATCAATTGCAATTGTGTTGAACTCGGCAGCAAAGAAGCCCTGCTTCTCAATTTCCTGCTTTATGGTCTGGCCGATACTGTGAAGATGGACATGCCCGGGAACGAACTGGGAAAAAGAATTCACAATTGCAAAAACGGGCTTTCCGAACTGTTCCTCTTTCATACCGTTTGCCCTCCAGAGGCTCCTGGCGCCAGCCATGTTCCTTCCGGTTACTGTTCTTGAACTTCTAAGCGGAATCTTCATAATAAAAACATGTTAAAAAAAAAGCTTCCCGGTTGATCCGGAAAGCTTCATATACCTGTTTCGATACATATTATTCCCGGATCATCTGCCAATGGCAAGAATGAGAATAAGACCGAGGACAATAATATGTATGATAGATTTACTCACTGTTTTCTTTAAATTTGATTGACAAAAGTATTTAATTTTTTAATATATCAAATAAAAACAGTATTATTTTTGAAATTATCTATAAAAAAAGGAAATTTGGCAATATCCTGACCTTACGCCTCACACCTCATGCCTCACGCCTTATTCTTCATGGTACGGTTATTAAACCGTCAATGAGTCGAATATAAGTTAAGAAAAAATTATATTTTTACAGCTCATAACCTTAAATCTGTTTCTGCATCCCATTCCCGCTGGTTAAAAGAGGAATATAAAATCCTGAAAACTACAATCTATTACTAACTCAAAAATAATCCAGATGAAAAAAAGAAGTCTTATCACTGTTGTCATGTTGGTGGCCGTAAGTGCCTTTGTGCTTGTGAATTTCAGTTCATGCAAGCCTGCCGGGAAGAATATCGGCCTTCAGCTGTATTCGATCCGCGATTCAATAAATAATGATGTGCCTGCTGCCATCGCCAAGGTTGCAGACATGGGTTACACCTTTGTTGAGCCTGCAGGTTACCGCGATGGTAAATTCTATGGAATGGACCCGGCAGAATTCAAAGCCCTTTGTGAGAAGAACGGCATGTTCGTCCTTAGCTCCCATACAAGCCACGATCTTCCCGATTCGGCCAATTATGCTGAGACAATGGCATGGTGGGATCAGTGCATCGATGCACATGTTGCTGCAGGCGCCAAATACATCGTTCAGCCTTCGATGGGACGTTCGGCTTATGAGAGTATTGAGAACATTGGTAAATGGTGCGCTTACTTCAATGAAGTAGGGGCAAAATGCAACGCAAAAGGAATCAGGTTCGGTTATCATAATCACGCAAATGAGTTTACAACTGTCTTTGGTGATACGATCCTGTATGACTTTATGCTTCAGAACACCGATCCTGCTAAAGTCATGTTCCAGCTCGATCTCTACTGGTGTGTTGAAGGAGGAAAAAATCCTGTTGATTATTTCAACAAATACCCGGGCCGCTTCGAACTATGGCATATTAAAGATGTTGAGGAGATAGGCGCCAGCGGAAAGATGGATTTTGAAGCGATATGGGCCGGACGCGACATTTCAGGTATGAAGTACGGTATTGTTGAAGTTGAAAGGTATAATTTTGACCAGTTCACAAGCTGTGCGAAGAGCTACGAATTCCTTAACAATGCCGAATACATAAAGATGCCTCTCTGAAAAATCAGGAGGAAAATTTGACTTAACAGATAAGCTATAATTGAACCGGTTGCAGAGTTAATTTGCAGCCGGTTTTCTTATTTAAGAAGGACAGAAGGAAGCAGAAGGGGAGAAGGGGAGAAATGGAGAAGGCGTGAGGGGTGAGTCTGGGCCCTGAGCTCTGAGCCCTGCGCCTTGCGTCTTGCGCCTTGTGCCTTGCGCCTTGCGCCTTGCGCCTTGAGTCGGAAAAAATGGATTTTCTAATTTTTCCTTTCCTTGGATACAAACGACTTTTTTTCCTATTTTTAGTACGTCATTAAAAATCCATCCATGCGAAGAATCCTGTTGTTAATGTTGTTTCCTTGTTTTCTGTTTTCAGGATGCCAGAGCGGGTATTATTCTGAAAAGGATTTCGGGTCGCTGACGAAAATAGATTCCCATGTTCACATAAACGGCAATACGGGATATTTTGAAGAGGTGGCCGCGGAAGACAATTTCATTCTCATTACCCTTGGTGTTGACAATGGGGATTCTGCAAACATAAGCCGGCAGCATGAAAGCGCAGAGCTTTCTGTTGAAAAGCATCCGGGCAGGGTGTTCTACGGACCTACATTCCTCTTCGACACAGCCGGCTGGGGAAATCCGGAGTGGAGCAGAAAAATTATCGCCCGGCTTGAAAAGGATCTTTTACAGGGCGGCATAACTGTAAAAATATGGAAAAACATAGGAATGACTGTCCGCGACAGGTCCGGAAGGTTCATAATGGCCGATGATCCGGCCCTTGATCCGGTTATTGATTATATCAAAAGCAGGGGACTGCCAATCACGGGCCATCTCGGCGAACCGCGCAATTGCTGGCTCCCGCTTGAACAGATGACTGTTTCGAGCGACAGCAGCTACTTTGCCCGGAATCCTCATTATCACATGTTCCTCCATCCGGAATATCCTTCGTATGAAGATCAGATAAAGGCAAGGGATAAAATGCTTGCGAAACATCCGGATCTTACTTTTATAGGCTGCCATCTTGCAAGCCTCGAATGGAATGTGGATTCACTTGCGAAGCGGCTCGACAGGTTCCCGAATATGGCAGTTGACATGTCGGCCAGGATTTGTCATCTTCAGTATCAGTCGGCACAGGATCGCAGGAGGGTGAGGGATTTTTGCATCAGGTACCAGGACAGGCTGCTTTATGGAACCGATGTTGGCGACAGCGGAAATGCTGATCCCGGCCGGTTCAGGAAAAGCATGCATGCAACCTGGCTTGACGACTGGAAATATTTCACATCAGATGATGAAATGACCTCCGACAAATTCAGGGGTGCTTTCAGGGGACTTAAGCTTCCCAAAGAGGTTGTGGATAAAATATATAAAGAAAATGCTGTTAAATTGTATAAACTTAACCTATTATGAACGATAACAATAATTCGCGCAGGAACTTCCTTAAAAAGGCTGTTCTGGGAACCGCTGCTGTGATTAGTATCCCCGAAATCCTTTCAGCTGCAATGCCTCCGGCTAAAAAGTTGAAAACAATTAAACTCTCGAAAGATCAGACAATTCTTTTCCAGGGTGATTCAATTACAGATGCAGGACGCAACAGGGAAGACACAGGATACAATTCCGCAAGAAACCTGGGATCGGGTTACCCGATGCTTGCAGGCGCCACTTTACTCAACAAGTATGAAACTCTGAACCTCAGGATATACAACAAGGGGATCTCGGGCAATAAGGTTTTCCAGCTTGCAGAACGCTGGGACAAGGATTGCCTTGAGCTTAAACCGGATGTCCTTAGCATTCTTATCGGCGTCAATGATATCTGGCATAAACTCAACGGACAGTATGACGGAACAAGCGAGATCTACAGACGGGATTACATCGCTCTCCTTGATCGTACTGTAAAGGCATTGCCGGGTGTGAAATTAATTATTTGCGAACCTTTTGCTGTCAGTGGAGTCAAGGCTGTTGATGACAAATGGTACCCTGAATTCTACGAATATCAGAAAGCTGCAGCAGAGATTGCTGCACAATTCAAGGCCATATTTATTCCCTTCCAGAAAGTGTTTGATGAGGCTGTAAAAAGAGCTCCCGGGGCTTACTGGACACCTGACGGCGTTCATCCCTCACTGGCAGGGGCTCAGCTTATGAACAAGGCCTGGATGAAGGCATTTGAATAAAATAATCTGAATATGAACAAAATCACCCGACGGGGATTTATCCACCGTAGTATTTCAGCAGGTATCGGTCTTTCAGCAATCGGAATTCTGCCCCGTCTTCAGCAATTGCCAAAGGCAAGGATGAGGTTTGGCCTTGTTACATATCAGTGGGGGCGGGACTGGGATCTTCCTGCGCTTATTTCAAATTGCGAAAAGGCAGGATATCTCGGAGTTGAACTCCGAACCGAACATGCACATAAGGTCGAAACCAACCTGACACAACTCCAGCGTGCGGAAGTCAAGAAGAGATTCGCCGACAGCCCTGTTGAATGCATTGGGTACGGGGCAAATTTCGAATACCACAGCCCCGATCCTGCCGTGCTGCGTAAAAATATTGACCAGACAAAGGAATACATTAAGCTGTGCCACGATATCGGAGCCACAGGGATAAAGGTGAAACCAAATGATTTGCCTCCGGGTGTTCCAAAGGAAAAAACCATCGGACAAATAGGCGTTTCGCTCAATGAGGTGGGTAAATTCGCCCGCGAATACGGGCAGCTCGTGAGAGTTGAGGTGCATGGAAATCTCACCCAGGAGCTGCCGAATATGAAGGCAATCTTTGACAATGTAACAGAGCCAAATGTGAAGATGTGCTGGAACTGCAATGATCAGGATCTCCTTCCTCCCGGTCTTGAAGGAAACTTCAACCTTGTAAAGCATTGGTTTGGAGATACAGTTCATGTCCGTGAACTGAATGTCGGGGATTATCCCTACCAGGAGCTGTTCAACCTTTTCAACGGAATAAATTACAACGGCTGGATCCTCCTTGAAGCCCGCACTGAACCTGCTGACCGTATTGCGGCAATGAAGGAACAGCTTGAAGTCTTCAAACA
This sequence comes from uncultured Rikenellaceae bacterium, assembly GCA_964555805.1. Taxonomy (GTDB): domain Bacteria; phylum Bacteroidota; class Bacteroidia; order Bacteroidales; family VadinHA17; genus LD21. Next base: position 4,035 of record CAZKTX010000060.1, on the reverse strand, counting down.
AATGAGTCAGTAACCCGCCTCCGCTAAAAGCTAT
>CAZKTX010000060.1:0-3901 GCA_964555805.1 uncultured Rikenellaceae bacterium | reverse complement strand
AACCAGCAACCCAAAACCTTAAACCTTAAACCCAACCCACATGACCAACAGAAGAGATTTCATAAAGACAAGCGCTGCCGGTGCTGCCGGGCTTGCTATCGGAGGACTGACCCTCAGCGCAAAATCCTATAACCAGGTTGTCGGATCAAATGACAGGATTATTATGGCTGTTGCAGGCCTGCGAAGCAGGGGCATCGACCATATCGACAGCTGGTGTGCTCTGAAGGATAACCGGAATGTTCGTATCAAGACTATCTGCGACGTTGATAACCAGTTCTTTGCCAGGGCGGCAAAGCTGATTCTGGACAAATCGGGCGAAACAGCCTCGACCGAATCAGATATGCGCAGGGTGTTCGGGGACAAGGATATCGATGCAGTATCTTTTGGTTTACCAAACCACTGGCACGCTTTGAGTGCAATATGGGCCTGCCAGGCCGGGAAACATGTATATGCCGAAAAACCGGCAAGTCATAATCTCTGGGAGGGGAGAAAGATGGTCGAGGCGGCAAGGAAGTACAATGTAAGGGTACAGACAGGTTGTCAGAACAGGTCAATCCCCAATGTTATTGAAGCTATCAGATTTCTTCATTCCGGAGGTATAGGAGAAGTATTCATGGCGAAAGGTCTCTGCTATAAACCCCGTGATTCATTCGGAATAGCTCCCGACGGAAATCCTCCTGAAGGACTGAATTACGACATGTGGCTGGGTCCGGCCCCATACCGCCCCTACAACGAAAAAAGAGTACATTATAACTGGCACTGGTTCTGGGATACCGGAAACGGCGATACAGGAAACCAGGGACCCCACCAGTTCGATATTGCCCGCTGGGGACTCAATAAAAACGAACACCCTGTGAAAATCATGTCAGCCGGAGGATTCTATGGGATATCACAATCGGAATGCGCACAGGAAACTCCAAATACCCAGACATCGCTGTTTACTTACAATGATGGTAAAATGCTTGAGTTTGAAACAAGAGGCAGGTTTACAAATACCGAAGGCGGGCTTGAAATTCGTATAGGGAATTTATTCTACGGTTCGGAAGGATATCTGGAAATTGACGGATCAACCTGGAAAGCTTACCGCAAGAGGGAAAGAGAACCATTTGCAGGATCCGGAACAACCTCCAAAGAACCGGCCGACCCGACATTCCTTGCAGCCCCCGGCGGCACAGAGCATTTTGCGAATTTCCTCGATGCAATCCGCTCGGGAAAGGATGAAACCCTTCACTGCAATATGCTCGAGGGACATATGTCCTCTTCCTTGCCGATACTTGCAAATATTTCTTACAGGCTGGGAAAAGAACTGACATTTGATGGCGCAAAAGAGAGGTTTGTAAAGAACAAGGCTGCCGATGCAATGCTGACGAGGAATTACAGGAAACCTTATGTTATTCCTCAAAGTGTCTGATTCTGCTTAATCCTCGTTCCAGGGAATGCCAGATTAATATGTACAATTAATCAATTATTCTAATACTCAGATAATGAAGAACCAGTTTAAGCGGCGGGATTTTGTTAAAACAATATCAGCCGGTGTGACAGGTATTGGCCTGATGAATCTTAACTTCGCCATAAATGTTCAGAATCAGAATAAAGTACAACCCGGACGCAGGGTTGGTATAATCGGACTGGACACCTCACATGCAACTGCTTTCACAAAGGCGCTTAACGATCCATCGGCAGGTACTGAGTTCGGAGGATTTAAAATTACAGCAGCTTACCCCAGGGGAAGCAGTGAAATAAAATCGAGCTACGAAAGGATACCTGGTTATACGGAGGAAGTGAAGAAACTTGGTGTTGAAGTTACAGGCTCGATCGATGAAATGCTTTCCAAATGCGATTATGTTTTGCTTGAAACCAACGACGGGAGACTTCATCTCGAACAGGCCCTGCAGGTGATGAAAGCGGGGAAACTTATGTTCATTGACAAGCCGATAGCTGCGTCACTAACAGACACAATTGCCATTTTTAATGCCGCAGCCCATTACAAACTGCCGGTATTTTCCTCATCATCACTCAGGTATGGCACAGGCACCTCTGAAATAAAAGGAGGCTCGATAGGAAGAGTGCTTGGAGCAGATACATACAGCCCCGCCACACTCGAGCGGACTCACCCGGACCTTTTCTGGTACGGTATTCATGGCGTTGAGACTCTCTTTACAGTAATGGGTACCGGATGCAGGAGCGTTTCTGGTATCTTCACCGATGATGCCGATTTTGTGACAGGCTTCTGGAAGGATAACCGGATAGGAACTTTCAGGGGAATCAGAAAAGGCAAAACCGATTACGGAGGTACAGCCTTCGGTGAAAAGGGAATTGCCCAGGTGGGAAGATACGACGGCTATAATTCACTTCTTGCAGAGATAATTAAGTTCTTCCAGTCCGGAACGGCACCTGTTCCCCCTGAAGAAACAATAGAAATATTCGCATTCCTGACTGCAGCATCCGAAAGCAAAAAGATTAACGGCGAACCTGTTCTTATTGACAGCGTTATTAAGGAAGCTGAACACGAAGCAACAGCAAAGATGAATGACCATGCCTGGTGATTAACTGCCGGATTGTCAGAAATGAGTTTCAGGGCAAATCCCAGATCAGGTACCTTAATTTTCAGGCCTTTATTCAGTTTTTTTAAGAACATTTAACAAAAGGGATTGACGAATTCAGCTATCTTTAGACATCCTAAACCTAAACTCATTGATCATGGCACAGAAAGTAACAAGAAAGGATTTTCTTAAAACCGCCGGATTGGCAACAACCGGAGCTGTTTTCGGAGCCAGAGCTGCTGCATCCACCGACCCGGCAAAAGGACCGCTTATCTCACCTCCTAAAGCTTCGAAAAAAGTCAATATGGCTCTTATCGGAATAGCTTATCAGGGTGGATCCGACGCAAAACAGTTCATAAATTCGGGTCTTGCAAACATAGTGGCGGTATGTGATGTGGATCTCGATTCGAAAGGTGCACAGGAAACAATCAAACTTGTACCAAAAGCAAAACAATTCAGGGATTTCAGGGTGATGTTCGACAAGATGGCAGGAGATATTGATGCTGTTCAGGTTGCAATTCCCGACTTCGCTCATTTCCCGGTTTGCATGGCTGCAATGCAACTCGGGAAGCACGTGTTTGTCGAAAAGCCAATGACACGTACATTTCTTGAGGCTGAAATAATGGCCCGGATGGCTGAGAAAAATCCGAAAATCGTTACCCAGGTGGGAAACCAGGGACATTCGGGTGAGAACTATTTCCAGTTCAAGGCATGGAAGGAAGCGGGGATTATTAAAGATGTGACATCAGTCACAGCCTTTATGAACGGAAGCCGCAGATGGCATCCCTACGATCCCAACATTACAAAATTCCCTGAACTTCAGCCTCTGCCTGCCGGTATGACCGACAAGGACTGGGATACCTGGCTTACGACAGCAGCATACCACGATTTCAACGAGAAGTATCATCCGGGCAACTGGAGAGGCTGGTACGACTTTGGCCTCGGAGCCCTCGGTGACTGGGGAGCTCACATCCTTGATACAATTCACGAATTCCTCGATCTTGGTCTTCCCTATGAAATTGAGCCGGTTCATGTGAAGAATCCTAATGACTTTTTCTTCCCGCTTGAATCAACAATAAAATTCCGTTTCCCCAGCCGCGGCGATATGCCACCTGTAGATATTACATGGTACGACGGTGTCGAGAACCTTCCACCACTTCCTGAAGGTTTTGATTCAGTTACTGCGACGGTTGACAACACAATACCGCCTCCCGGAGGAGTGCCACAGCAGACAGCCCCAAGGGCATCGAGACGTCCGGGTGCAGGCAAGGTTATTTACAGTAAGGAACTGACATTCAAGGGTGGAACCCATTCAGCGCCTCTGTTTATAATTCCTGCTGAAAAGGCTAAGGAAATGG
>CAZKTX010000059.1:0-15623 GCA_964555805.1 uncultured Rikenellaceae bacterium | reverse complement strand
GGGCAAACATGTAAAGACCGCCGCTGATTCCGGCAATTATTACACTCAGTCCCAATGCTTTCAGAAGAGGGATAAAAGTTTTCCTCTTAAGCATCCCCGAAAAATCATCAAGCCCCTCTGTCTCTTTCTTAACTAATGCCTCATCAAGAGTCACACCGTTTTTATCCTCATATTTGGGCAGTATTGCCCTGAATATCTTCGGAGCAAGTGTGACAAAGAAAAGCACAAGGAACGCTCCCACTATCGTATCGTATGTGAACAGTACGACAAAACGGTCAGCATCAACGTCCAGGATAAGCTTGAGCGCTGCGAAGTTCGGTGTTCCTCCGGTATAAATCCCTTCAAACATTCCTGCCAGTTTCCAGGCATCCGGAAAAGCATCCTTCCAGATGAAGAATCCGGTTGTGACCATTACAACTCCCGCGACAAGAGCCAGGGCAACTGAAAGAAACCCCTTTTTGGCAAATTTCAGCCATCGCCTGATGTTGAGGGAGAACAGAAGCAACGGAAATGCAAGAAGCAATGCAAGGGAATAGATCCCATCCTGCAAGGCCAGTATGTCATTAGCCAACCTGTCGTCAGGAACTGCCTTTCCTTCAGCTATCAAGGCCTCAAGGACAGGTTTGCTAAGGGAGGGCTCGTTCTGTAGGGCATACTTAAAGCCTTCGCTTCCCTGGGGAAGCAGACCGGCGGTTCCGATTAAAAGTCCGAAGACATATGCCAGAACTATTGTTCCGAATTTCTGCAGGAAAGTCCACTTTTTGCACAGGAAGATAATTACAAGGGGGAACAGAAAGTAAAACAATGCCAGCAAAATCATCTTGATCATACGGCGGAGTTTAGGTTGTCCAAAGATAAAAAAAGCGATCCACCTGAATGTAGACCGCTTGAAAAAGGGGTATTTATACTTAGTTATTTATCATCGCAGTCACATTCCTCAAAGCTCTTGTTGTACTGTTCTATAGCCTTGAGGCTCATGCCCATGCTCGAAAATCCTCCATCGTGATAAAGATTCTGCATCGTAACCTTCCGGGTGAGATCTGAAAAAAGTGCGACACAATAATTTGCACACTCCTCGGCGGTGGCATTTCCCAGCGGTGACATACGCTCCGAAAAATCGAGAAGCGATTCCATACCGTGAACCCCGCTTCCAGCCGTTGTGGGAGTCGGCGACTGGGATATCGTATTGATCCTCACTTTCCTGTCGCGCCCGTAAATATATCCGAACGATCTTGCAATCGACTCCAGGAGAGCTTTGGCATCGCCCATGTCGTTGTAGCCCGACAGGGTTCGCTGCGCTGCCACATAAGTCAGCGCAACTACCGAACCCCACTCATTTATAGCATCATACTTGTAGCATGTCTGGAGTATCCTGTGAAAACTAAGCGCTGAAATGTCAAAGGTCTTGAGCATGTTCTCGTAGCTTGTATTTTCGTATGGGATGTCCTTTCTTACATTTGGAGACATTCCGATCGAATGCAGGACGAAATCAAACCTTCCTCCGAATATCTGAAGGCTCTCGGCTAAAAGCTTGTCTATATCAACCATACTTGTTGCATCGGCAACAATCACTTTAGAGGAGGTCATTAAGGCAAGCTCACTTATGGTTCCCATTCTGACTGCTACCGGCGAATTTGTCAGAACCAGGCTCGCACCCTGCTGATGTGCCTTCAAGGCAACCTGCCAGGCTATCGATTTCTCATTAAGGGCGCCGAAAATTATTCCCTTCTTTCCCTTTAATAAACCTTCATTCATAATTGACTATTAAGTTATTAATGAATTGATCTAAAGTTCATCTTAATCTAACTGCATTGTATATATTCCTACTTGCTTCCAGCTTTGATCAGTTCCCTTGCATTCTTCATTGCTGTTTCGGTAACCTCGCTTCCGCTCAGCAGCCTGGCAACCTCCTGAACTCTTTCTTCTGCAGTTAACAACCTGACCCTTGTAATTGTTGAGTCACCTGTATCTTCTTTATAAACATGGTAGTGTACATTCCCCCTTGATGCTACCTGAGGAAGATGGGTGATATTGATCACCTGCATATATTTCCCCATTCCAAGGAGAATCTGACCCACCTTGTCGGCTACTTCGCCAGAGACTCCTGAATCGATCTCGTCGAATATAATTGTAGGGAGATTCATACTTCTTGTCAGCAGCGATTTGAGGCTGAGCATCACTCTTGACAATTCACCTCCTGATGCGATCCGGGCAATATTCTCCGGACGTGTCTGCCTGTTGGCTGAGAAAAGGAAATCTGCAGAATCTGTTCCGGATGCTGTGAAATCGCTTGTTCGCTGAAGGGAAATCTCAAACCGGGCATTGGGTATTCCCAGCTGTTTCAGTTGTTCCGTAATTTTAGATTCGATTGCGGGGAGAGCCGCTTTCCTCTTTTCAGAGATCCCGAGGGCAGAAGCCCTGAGCGATTCGGTCGCAGGTGTCAGAAGCTTCGACAGTTCATTTAGTCTGTCGTCGTTGCCGACTATCGAAGTTAAGGTGTTTTCAATTTCTTTCTTTCTGGCAATCAATTCCTCCAGGTCCTTTGCACGGTGTTTCCTGAAAAGTGAATAAAGCGTATCGAGCCTCGCGTTAACAAGTTCGAGGCGGCCAGGATCGGCTTCGGTTTCCTGTTCAATCCTTGAGATCTCGTTCGAAATATCATCAAGTTCAATGAATGAAGAATCGAGACGCGACAGTATCCTGAGTTCGGCAGGAAGAAATGAATCTATCTTTCCTATAGTTGTCCTTGCCTCCCTTAGCAGTGAGAGCACTGAGGCGGACTCTTCCGAAAGAAGTCTTGATGCGTTTTCAAGAGCTTGTTTTATCTCCCCTGCATGCTCAAGAAGTTCCTGTTCTCTCTCCAGCTCCTCCTGTTCCCCTTTTTTAAGCCTGGCCTCTTCAAGCTGACTAAGCTGTGCCTGATAGTAATCCAGATCCGCACGGTTCTTTTCGTGCTTCTCCTTCAAGTCGTTGTACTCCCTCTGCAGCTTCCGGAAACTTGCATATTCAGACCTGAATTTCTCCTTAAGCTGTCCGGTCGCGGCAAATGAGTCAATAATATTCAGCTGGAATGCATTACTGTTAAGCATCAGTGTCTGATGCTGGGAATGAATGTCGATAAGCCTGTCACCCAGCTCTTTCAGAACATTCAGTACTACAGGAGTGTCGTTTATGAAAGCCCTTGATTTCCCGGCAGGATTAATTTCGCGCCTCAGGATTGCCTGACTGTCAAAATCAAGGTCATTTCGCAAAAAAAAGTCCTCAAGATCATAGTCCTCGATCCTGAAAGTGCCCTCAACAATACATTTCTCAGTAAGGTCGAGGAGTACCGAAGAATCGGCCCTGGATCCAAGGATAAGCGACAGCGCACCCAGAAGTATCGACTTGCCTGCGCCTGTTTCACCGGTTATTATCGTAAGGCCGTTCTGAAAAGAGAGATCAAGCTCTCTTATAAGTGCGTAATTCTGAACGGCTAGTTTTACAAGCATAACAGGGCTATATTGTTAACTGGAAGCGGTTATCTTCTCGTATTTCGATTTATTTCCCGGATCTACCTCTATGAGCAACTGGATCACCCGGCTCTTTTCCTCGGGAAATGCCTCGGTGAAGATATTTACAAGCTCATCCGACTTGGATTCCAGCACAATCTGAATCAGGTACATGTAAGGATCGGGCTTTGCCCTGAACACCTCCAGCAGAAGTTTCAGGCTTTCGGCAATACCGGCCCTTGACTCCGCTGCTCTTGATTCCATTCTGTCAAGTCCGTTTATGTAATACTCATGAATAAATCTCCTGACTCCCTCATATTCCTTATCGAGAATGTTCTTCACAAGCCAGTACCTGTTCCTGTTCCTTGATCCGTCATAAGGCTTCCAGCCCGGTTCTGACGCATTCTGGGCGTTTGTTACAATCTTTTCGGCAACCTGGAAGAATTCAGTGCCGCCAAGAGGAGAAAAGGAATCGTAATCGAATCCGAGGATCAGATATGCATAATAGCCAAGAACAGATACAAGGCTCGATCTGTATGAGTTAGGATCAAATTCGAGAGGCTGAAACTCAACATACCTGAACTGAAAATTATTGTCAACGAAATTAAGGACTGTCGAGTTGTAGGTTGTATTGTAGACCGGACGCCTGAGCTGGACCTGAATTGTACCCCTGAATTCATCGGCCGAAAACTGTTCAGTAAGATTTATCAGGATATTGCAGTCGATCCTTTCCGCATAGCTGAACACATGATTGGACCAAACCGTATTGTTCATAAACTCGTAGATATCCCTCTGCATCGATTCGAACACCTGGCGGTTTGAACCCTGAATCTTCTGTGCAGATACCTGGACATTGCAGTTCAGTTCCTGTGAATTGATCATACCGGTGAACTGAACAAGCAGCATAAACAGGAGAAATCCTTTATTTTTAAACAGGTTCATAATCATCAGCTTTTGAGCAACTCAACTATCTTATCCAGAATATCCCTTGCCACCTCTTCCTTTGATTTCAACTCAAATTTATCAATAATATTGTTACTGTCAATCAGTGTAACCTTGTTGGTGTCATTACCGAATCCCGCCCCTGCGTCCTGAAGTGAATTCATCACGATCAGATCAAGATTCTTGCGTTTCAGTTTGGCTGCCGCATTTGCCATCTCATTGTGGGTCTCGAGTGCAAATCCGGCAAGTATCTGCGATTTCTTTTTCATTCCTCCCAGCGTTGCAGCGATGTCGCTGGTGGGTTTAAGCTTCAGAAGGATGTCCTCTCCTTCTCTTTTTATTTTTCTTTCGCTGATTTCTGCAGGAGTGAAATCGGCAACGGCGGCCGACAGAATTGCAATATCGCATCCGGGGAATGCTGCAATGCATTCTGATGCCATATCCCGGGCGGAGACAACGTTAATAACTTTGACTGATGGGTTTAGCGGAACTCTTTCAACTGGTCCGAGGACAAGTATTACCTCCGCCCCGTAATCTGCTGCTGCTTCGGCGATGGCGATTCCCATCTTCCCTGTCGAATAATTGCTTATGAAACGTGCCGGGTCGATCTGTTCGCGGGTGGGGCCGGCATTGACAAGAACCCGCTTTCCGGTCAGAGGCTTATAGTTTTTTTTTTCAGGAAGAATGCCTTGATCTCCCCGACAATGTCTTCAGGTTCCGACATCCGTCCTTTTCCGGTAAGTCCGCTGGCAAGCTCTCCTCCGGGAGCATCCAGGACGCGAACACCATAGGATTCCAATGTCTTTATATTCTTTTGGGTTGCAGCATGTTCGAGCATATCAACGTCCATCGACGGAGCAACAAAAACAGGGCAGCGTGCCGAAAGAAAAGTAGTGAGAAGCAGGTTATCGGCAATTCCGCCTGCCATTTTTGCCATTGTATTCGCTGTTGCAGGCGCTATGAGAAAAAGATCGGCCCATGTTCCAAGGTCGATATGGCTGTTCCAGTTTCCGTTTTCAGGATTGAAAAATTCGGTCAGAACAGGATTCCTTGATAATGTTGAAAGTGTAAGGGGTGTTATGAAGTTCTTTGCGTGATCGGTCATTATTACCATGACCTCACAGCCTTCCTTTACGAGAAGCCTGACTATCGAGGGTGTCTTGTAAGCCGCAATACCTCCCGTCACTCCGACAAGTATCTTCTTCCCCTTAAGCATTGGTTTCAGATTTTCGGCTTCGCCGCGGAAATGTCAGGATTACGGTGAAATATCTTGCTTTCCTCAAATTCCTGAAGCGCAATAAGCGTAGGTTTGGGAAGCCTTTCATAGAACTTGGATATCTCTATCTGCTCACGGTTTTCGAAAACCTCCTCAAGGTTATCTGTATATGAAGCAAATTCTTCAAGCTTTTTGTTTAGTTCCTGCTTCATTTCAACCGATATCTGATTGGCTCTTCTTGATACTATAATTACGGTTTCATACACGTTTCCCGTATCCTTTGTCAGCAGTTCCATGTTACGGGTCACTGTGGTTGTGGGCGCAATTGTTTTTCTGTAATCCATATTATTTTACTGGTTGTTTACTATATTGTTAACCGGATCTATCTTCAGAAATCTGGCGGTCGACTCGTACAATTTCTGAACTTCCTTAGAGTATTTACTCTGGGGATACTCCTCCATAAACGAAAAATAATCATCCAGAGTCTCCTGATATCTTTCTTTCTGCTTGTTCGGGACACTCTTTTCCGCGTAGAGATACATCGAATTGAGCTTGAGATACATCATTTCCTCACGGTATTTTGACTCCGAGAATTCTTTAAGGCTGTTTGTGAGAGCCGTAATAGCGGCCTTATATTGCCTCATATTGTAATAAAGCCGTGCATTGAGATAAGACTTCTCAACAAGCCTGTCCTGAAGAATCCTGAGATAACCCAGGGCTTCCGGGACTTTTGGACTATTTCCAAACCTGTTAACGAAGACGGTGAATCCCTCAATTGCATTTTTCGCGTTTTCCTGGTCAAGCTCCGCCCGCGGAGCTATGTTGTAATCGCACAAAGCCCCCAGAAAGGTTGCTTCTTCAGCATGATCTCCAAAAGGATACTGCTCGACAAGCGATTTGAAGTATGACCCTGCAACATCATACTGCTTCATTTTATAATAGCACTGGGCATTAAGCCAGTTCAGCTCCTCCGACTCATCGGTTGCCCTGAACCTGGGAATAACCTGGGAAAACAACTCAGCCGCACGGGCATATTGCTCTGCATCGAAGAACTCCCTGGCCTTTGTCTTCTTCAATTCATAATCAGAACTCTTAAGCAGCTTTTCATATTCGCCGCATGAGCTGACGCTGATTGCTATCGCAATTAAGATATATAGTCTGACTCTCATAAAAATGTTGCGCAAAATTACATTTTTTTTTTGAATCGCTGAATGATTGATCAATATTTAACTATAAGGCAAATTACGTATAAAGTGGTATCCCTTAATAAGCCTTATTGTTTACATTTGTGCCAAATTTTAAAAAGCACTTCAAAATGGATATTTTCAACAAGATCAAAACCAACATGGGCGCGTTGGGTCAGTATTCAGCTTTGGCGCACGGTTATTTCATGTTTCCCAAGCTTGAGGGTGAAATCGCCCCCAGAATGATGTTCAGGGGTAAGCAGGTCCTTGCCTGGAGCCTTAACAATTACCTCGGCCTTGCAAACGATCCGGAGGTCAGAAAGGCTGATGCCGAATATACTGAACAATATGGTCTTGCATATCCGATGGGTGCCAGAATGATGTCGGGCCATACCACAAACCACGAAAGATTTGAAAAGATGGCTGCTGAGTTCGAGATGAAGGAAGATGCCTATCTTCTGAACTATGGTTATCAGGGAATGGTTTCAATAATCAACTCTATTGTCGACCGTCACGACGTAATTGTATACGATTCAGAATCCCATGCCTGCATTATGGATGGACTTCGCCTCCACTTCGGAAAGAGGTTCGTATATGCCCACAACGACATGGCAAGTTGTGAAAAGCAGCTTCAGAGGGCAACCAGGCTTGTGGCTGAATCCGGCGGAGGTATACTTGTGATTACAGAGGGTGTTTTCGGCATGGCAGGCGACCTGGGCAAACTCAACGAAATAGCTGAATTCAAGAAAAAATATAATTTCCGCCTCCTGGTGGATGATGCTCACGGATTCGGAACCATGGGCGCCAATGGCAGAGGTACGGGAGAGCACTTTGGTGTGCAGGACCAGATAGATATATATTTTGCCACATTTGCAAAGGCAATGGCCGGAATTGGCGGATTTGTAGCCAGCACAAAGGAGGTGATCAATTACCTCAGATATAATCTCCGCTCCCAGATATATGCAAAAGCCCTGCCGATGGCCATGACGCTTGGCGCCATCAAAAGACTTGAGCTGATACAGACTAAACCGGAATACAGGGAAAAACTATGGACAATCGTAAAGGCCCTTCAGTCAGGCCTGCGCGATGCCGGACTTGACCTGGGAAAGACAGAATCGCCCGTGACTCCTGTATTCTTCAAATGCCCTCTCGAAATAGTGACACAGCTTATTTACGACCTGAGGGAGAATTATAATATTTTCTGCTCAGCCGTCATCTATCCTGTTGTGCCCAGGGATGTCGTAATGCTCCGGATAATACCAACCGCTGCTCATTCACTGAAAGATGTTGAATACACGGTTAATACATTCAGGGAGATAAAAAGAAAAATCGACAACGACGAATATCCTCACGTTATGGCCGATTTCACAAAATAACAACTCATATCTTTTACACAAAAAGCTGCATCAAACTGCAGCTTTTTTTATGAATAGTGTCGAGACTCACACGGCTTTCAGTTTAACATGCTGAACATTTTCCCTTTCCGGCGGTTTAATAGAAAATGGAAAGTCGTAAAATCAATCTAAAAAAGTAAGTGATCAAGGCTGTAATTATGGAAATAAGTTTGGATAAAGACAAAAAAAACCTTTTGAAGGGCTATAACATGTTAATTTATTTTGCCGGGTCGATGATAATGAATGAACCTGTGGAAGAATGCGTTGTGGATTTCTGGCAAAAGGGCATAATAAAAGCGCTTCCGGTCAGCAGCACCAATCCGAGGTTCATCGAAGCAGCTGCACAACTCAGGCTTTCCTGCACTGACAGAACAACCTGTAAAAGAATGCTGCAGGAAGATTTCAGGAGACTCATTTCCGGAATTGACGGTTCACCTCTTGCACCTCCTTTCAAATCATCCTATACTGATGCGATTCTGGAAGCAGCAAGCGGAAAGGAGAATGTTACGGATTTCTACAATTCGTACGGCTGGAAAAAAAGATCAAATTACAAAGCTGCAGATGATAACCTCGGGATTGAACTTCTGTTTGTTACTCTTTTAATTGACAAATACATAAGCTTCGACGACGAAATCTGCCGCATCGAGATGGCCAAAGAGATAAGAAGGTTTATAAGCACTCACATAATGACATGGCTGCCTGCCTGGCATGAACGTATGCATGAAACGGCTGAAACAACCTGCTATAAGGGGATTGCCACTCTGATCTATGCATCGCTTGAGGACATTTATGACATGATGGGGAAGCCCGAGTCAGGCTTCAGTGCAGCTTTCAGAAATTAGGACTGAAAAAGCCTGCTATCGCACCCATGTAGAATTCCCGCCAGCCTTCTGCAATCTGGTCAAATTCATCATCGGGAATATTGGAATGCTCAACAGTCACAGCAGAGTTCTCCCCTTCGGGCCTGATATAAATTGTAACAATCGACTTTTCCTGCTGGTCGCCGAAGTACCATTCCTGTACCACTTTCTTGTCTTTTACAAATTCAAGATTCCTGCCGCTTATATCACCTTCCCACAGAGTAAACTCAGTACCGGGTTCCTCCGACATTTCAGCCGGATAACCCGACCATAGCTCGATTGTGAAAGGATTAACAAGAGCCGAATAAACATCTGAAGGTTCGGCGTTTATTTTAAAAGTCTTTTTAAAAGTCTTCATTTTTGTTCAATAAGATATCGTTCCGCATCAATGGCTGCCATACATCCCGAACCTGCTGCCGTAATCGCCTGCCGGTAAACGGGATCCTGGATATCGCCTGCAGCAAAGACACCGGGAACCTTAGTTTTAGAGGTCCCGGGAATTGTAATTATGTAACCGTTTTCATTGGTTTCGAGAAATTCCCTGAAAACATCGGAATTAGGGGTGTGTCCTATCGCCAGGAAAAAGCCATCGATCTTAACCCTTACAATCTCCTCAGCCGGGGTACCCTTCTTCTTTACGAGCACCACGCCTTCAACTCCATTCTCGCCATACAGGTCCGTTGCCTGATGTTCCCACAAAATTTCGATATTAGGTGTTTTAGCAACTCTTTCCTGCATCGCCTTTGAGGCTCTAAGTTGGTTCCTGCGGACAACCATGTAAACCTTATTGCAAAGACCGGCAAGATAAGTAGCTTCTTCGGCTGCAGTATCACCGCCCCCTACAACAGCGACATCCTTCCCCTTGTAAAAGAATCCGTCGCAGGTTGCACAGGCCGAAACTCCCATCCCTGCGTACCGCGCCTCAGCCTCAAGACCCAGGTATTTTGCCGTGGCTCCCGTTGCTATAATAACTGCATCAGCTTCAATCACCTTGCCGTCGTCAAATGTCACACTGTGAACCGGACCGCTAAAGTCGGCCTTAACTGCAATGCCAAAACGGATATCGGTCCCGAAACGCTCTGCCTGTTTTCTGAATTGCTCCATCAGGGCAGGCCCGGTCACACCTTCAGGAAATCCCGGATAGTTGTCAACCTCAGTTGTAGTTGTAAGCTGGCCCCCCATCTGGAGGCCGGTATATAGAACAGGACCGAGGTTTGCCCTTGCAGCATAAATCGCAGCCGTATAACCTGCAGGACCTGAACCTACTATCAGACATTTCACCTTTTCTGTAATAGTTCCTTCAGTCCTTAGGCTGTCAGCTGAAAGATCAAGGGGTTTGAATACATCCATATCTGAATACAATAATATGTTTAAGGTGCAAACTTAGTTAACTTTAATTGAAAATCCTTATGCTGGCAGGCTGACTCACCTGGCCTTTTCAATAAGAATATGACTGGCAGACAAAAATTTTGCCTGCAGTTTTGAATCGCCTTCCTGATCCCTATTTCCCGTCGTTTCTATACTGTTAACCTCCATGAATTTCTTCATTGAGTCATTGTCACCGAATTTCACTGAAATTGTATGTTTGCCGTCTCCTTTCAATATAACCGCGGTAAAATCCTGAACACCACTGAAACTATCTTCAAGGTCAGGATCTCCGTTGACTATACCCAACCTCCCCTTTGCAAGAAAACAGCCTGACTTTATTGATTTCTCCGGAATTCCGGGCAGGTATTCAGTCAGATTCAGGCTGTCCCCGGTAATCCTGCCTGCCAGAAGGCTTCCGATCCGGGCAGAAGCCGTGCTGTCGGCTGCCGTTCCGGAAGAATTAATTATACTGATGTAATAAGGGCCCTTGCAAATCTGAAGCTGATACCTGGTACGACAGGTAAATCCGGAGTAGGCGGGCATGTCGAGGCATTTGAATTTCGATACCGAAAAGATGCCAAACGCCTCCTCGGGTCCTTTCATCCTGAAGATTTCAGTCTTATATTTCCCTCCCATGAATGTGATTTCAGTAATCGAAGCCAGGGAAAACCCATATTCAAGGTAGAGTTCCGCGCCTCCGTTCATATAGCCGAACAGCGAAGAGCCCGTAAATACCCTTGGAATTGAAACAACTGCGCCTGGCATGTCTTCTGCCGTTACGGCAGGAAAATCATCAGGCAGCTGGGAATAAATCCCCAGGGGCATAAAAAACATAAGACAAATCACTGTCAACAGCCTGCACATATTATAATTGTATTTGATATTGTCAAGTTTAACCGTCATCCGGATCAGGCATCATTATCTCCGGCGCTTTCAACCGAGGTCGAAACTCCTGAGATCGATCCTGTCCTTTTCAGCAACCCCAAGTCCGAGTGCGGCTGCCATTTTAAGGAATGTAAGCGATTCCGGCGATGGCGCCTTCTGAAGTCCTTCAGCTATTCTCTTTTCAGCAATTATGTCATAGGCGATTCTGTCCATTGCAACGGGATCAGAGGAAACCAGCAAAGTATTGTAATTGCATATGAACTGGGGGTTGGCTCCCGGACCGCCGTTAAAACAGCCTCTCAGGCCGTCGCTTATATTCAAAACCACCTTGTCGCGGATTGGAGAAAAGGCGCACACTTCGGCACAGGTGTCATTCCAGAGCTTCGCATGAAGCCGGCCGGTATTCGAAACCGATCCGAAAGCAAGATTCTTCATCGCATTTGTAACAGATCCCCCTGCATTCTTCAGTATAGGTATATTGATTATCTTGTCAACTTCGCGGGTGACAATTTTCGTAAAATATGAGAATTTGCCGCCATTGACCATGTAGGGCATGGTCTCCGAATCATATTCACCTTCAACGTCAGCCCAGTAATACAATTCCTTATCGATATTTGCTTCACCATACAGCTTTCCGTTCCCGTCATAAAATGATCCCTTCTCATCCTGACACTCGGTTCCACGGATTGTGATGCCGGGATAATTATCATGGGTGAACCCCACATCAGCAAGTTCCATTGCCCTTCGATCCCATATAACGATGTCCTTCCTTGCGATACCGCTTTCTGTTAATTGTTTAACAACACTTTGAACCACTGCATGGCTTGTTGAAAGCAGTTTTCCGGCAACAGGATTCACCTTCAGTCCTATTTTTTCACCCGGTTTTACAAAGGTGCGCCAGGCTTTCTTCAGATTCTTCTCACCGGTAAGTTCAAGCATCGATTTCTGAAGCATAAGGTAGGCGATCCCTTCAACGGGAGCTTCATCAACAACCGCCCTTGGATCTCTGACTACAACAACTTTCCCGGGAAATTTTCCGGGCATTGATGTCTGCTTTCGGGGCGTCTTTTTAGCATCAGCAATGTTTGTGGCTGGTTTTTCATCAGTCTGAGTCAGTCCGGATGCCACGACCGACACCGGTTTAATTGCCAGTGCCGCAGCTCCGGAACCAAGTATTGTGAAGAACTTCCTGCGGTTTAGTTTACTCGACTTCATATAGCTTAAGATTCAATTAGTATACAAATATAGAAATCATCTCAGTTTATTTGCTTTCGATGAGTGTCTGTTCCTGATGACTTGACCTGAAATCATCTTCGTTGTCTATTTCGGGCGATTCGCCGAGTGATTCCCACCTGAAATCGCGGTCGTAGGGATCGAGGGCTTTCTGCGGATCGAAGATCCTTTTATCAACCATAACAAGTTTGTAAGGAGTAAGATCAGGCTTACCGGTGAAAAAATCCTGTAAAAGGGTTGCAGTTGCATCGAACTGGTTCAGGGCCGGAATATCACAAATGTTATAAATTGTTTTCAGGATAGCCCCGAAATTTGAATGTGAATGTGAAACATATCCTCTTTTTATCCATGGACTTATCATCATAAGCAGTGAACGATGGGCGTCAATATTGTCGCGGCCGTCCTGAGCATCATCTTCTGTTACTATTATCAGCATTTCGGGCCACCAGGGGCTATGGCTCAGTTTCTCAATAACCCTTCCAAGGGCAAGGTCGTTGTCGGCCATGTACGATTCCCTGAAAGGATATCCATCTTCTATCCTCTCCGATGAGCCGTGATCGTTAGGGATGATCATTGTAACAACAGACGGAAATTCCTCCTTTCCTGACAACCATTTTTCATCAAGCTCTTCCTCGAACATATCAATCCTGAACTGGTCGGGAACACTCGTGTTGTATGTTGCATATTTACGTGAGGTCCGGTCGTATAAAGGCTTGGGCATAGGGAACATAACCCCCATCTTTATTCCGGTGTACTTATGCCATTGCTGTTCATCGGCACCGGAGAATTCGAATCCCTGGCCGAAGTTAAAAAAGCTGACTCCATTGCGTGAGAGGTGTTCCCACATGCCTCCGGCTTCGTTGTAATCTTCGGGATACACTGCTCCCGAGGAACCGGCCACATACTTCCTGCCGGGAGCGGAGCTGAACAAATCCCTTGTGATGTCCATCGAGCTGTTTATCTCGACCCATTCGTTGGGATAGGTTCCCACCATCCATCGGTGCCCATGGACCGATGCATCTGAGTCGCAGTAGAAGTTATCGCTTACGGCAAATTCCCTTGCAAGTTTCTGATGGTTGGGCATTACGTTCACATTACTCACAATCCTTGTCCTGTCCCTGCTTGCCACAGTTGCATTCAGGCCGAATCGTGCCAGCGAGGAATCGCCTCTGGCGTTATCAAGCTCCCCGTAAACTTCATCGAAAGTCCTGTTCTCCTTTGTAATATAAACTATATGTTTAATGGGGCTCTTTCTTATTCCGGCAACAGGCGGCAGGGGATTATCCGGATTATCTTTTATGCTGATCTCCCTGAATGTGTTGTCCGCAACCTGCCTTGAAGCAGTTTCCAGGTTTATCTGTCCAAGGTCGATATTTTCAAAGGTACCCAGCATAATGTCGCCCACGTATGTGCCTGAAGAAGTAAGGACAAAATTTTTCCCGCCATTCGGACCCGATCCCAGTCCGCGTGCTGTAACCACGTAAAGAGTCTTGTCATCCGGTGATATCTGCAGCTTTGTCGGGAACCACCCGGTAGGGATATATCCGAGCACATTCAGGCTTACTGCATCAACAACACAAATTGCATTGAGTCCGCTCAGAGCCACATAAAGCCTTGTTTCGTCATTACTGAGTTCAATTCCGAATGGTATCATTCCCCTAAAAGAGTCTATCCGCGGGTCAATATTGAGTTTTACATTTGAAATCAATTTTCCAGTCACCGGATCCATCACTGAAATGTTGTCGTTCGTGGCGTTGCTTATGAAAACCCGGTTTCGGCCGGCAGCGATTGAATTAGGGCTTGATCCGCCGACAATCTCCAGACCTTCTACCCTCTCTCCCATTCGGTACCCGGTTTTTTCCGTAGAGATGACCTTGTTGCTGTCGAGGCTTATCGTCCACACTGAAACTGCTTCAGGCACATCCGGACTTCCGAGACCGGGAATCAGGCGGCCTTCAACCTCGGTGCCCTCTTTTGCTTCCTCTGAAGGAAGGCCGTAAGGCGGGAAATCCAGTCCGGCTTCTTCGAGATTCTTATCTGTCAGTCCCGGGGCAAGCGGGTAATCGAAAATACCCGTATTGGCTACATAGGCGAATCTCCCATCGGGAGAGATATCTAACCCCATTGGGAAACGTCCGACTGGAATTGAGTGAAGCACCCTTTTCCGTTCAGTATCAATGATCACCATCCTGAAATTGAACTGATCGAGCACATAAAGCCGCTTCTCATCATCCGACAATACAATATCGCCGACAAGGCTGCCGCTGAAATCTTTTCCGCCGGATTTACAATTCAGGGAGATTCTGCCGGAGCTTTCATCCGATTCAAGATTCATTATAATTATATCCCCGCTGTCGCCTCCGCTCAGGTAGGCCGTTTTATTATCTCTTGTTATGGCAGCGCCCATGTAGGATCCCTTTTCACGGAAGGGAGCAGACACCTCTCTTGTATTGTTATCAGCAGTATTTATCAGGGTCAGGAGATTATTGTGCACCGACAGGGCAAGTGATCCGTCAGGTGAAAGGGTCAGGCCGAAAGGGTCAGGGGCAATCCGGACAAAACTTCCGTAAGGGTTAACTATTCTGCCGCTGGGGATCACGCTCTCACCATCTGGATCGATGTTGCAATAAGAGTCCCTTCCGGGAACCTGGAGAGTTGAAATCGTTTGCTGTTTATCACAGGCAACAAGAAGCACTATTAAGAAAAGCGGCAGGAATTTCTTCATGGGAGTAAATATCTAATACATGGATTCAAGCACTCAAAGTTAGCCAGTTTTTCGGTAAAGGTAATTGACGGAAAATTTTTCTGTTTGGAATTCTTGATTAAATTTGCACAATTATTCGGGGTGTGGCGCAGTTGGCTAGCGCACTTGCATGGGGTGCAAGGGGTCGTCCGTTCAAGTCGGATCACCCCGACAAAAGGGGTATATTATTATGCTCCTTTTTTTTTTGATTTTAACTATAATCCGCAGTTGGATAGCGCATCACGCAGGGCGTGAGGGTCGTCCGTTCAAGTCGGATCACCCCGACAAAAGGGGTATATTATTATGCTCC
>CAZKTX010000058.1:0-15748 GCA_964555805.1 uncultured Rikenellaceae bacterium | reverse complement strand
GGTTACAGAACCCGAAGCATCAGCACCGGTTGTCGAACCGGAAGTCTCCACACCGGCTTCCGAACCGGAAACATCAGCACCGGTTGAAGGAACAGTTGAAGCCGTTACTGGATCTCCTGAAGGTGATCTTGCCCAGACTGTGCTTGAATCTGCACTTAACAGTCAGGACCTTATTGAGGAGATAGAAAAGGATTCCAGGCCAAGGCTCATAAAAGATCAGCCCGACACAATGGAGAACCTTCTGGAAAGGACTGTTATCGGAACAATTGATCCGGGTAATGATGATGTTGATTATGACGGGCCTTTGTTCATGCAGGTGACGGCTAATGAAAAAGAATCCGATGAGGAGGAGGAAGAAATATTTTTTATGGATCCCGGATTTTCATTTACCCCTGCTGTTGAAATTGCAGGACCCGAAAGTGAAATACCGGAGGAGGAGCCTGCAATTCCTGATACTGACATTAAAAAGAAAGTACAGGCCGATCTTATTGACAGGTTCATAATGACGAATCCCAGGATTGAACCGAAGACCGAAAAGACGGTTGTAACTAATGAAGATCTTTCAGTACCCTATACCGAGGAGCGCGGTGTATTTGTCACCGAAACTCTGGCAAAGATATATCTGGCTCAGGGCTATTATTCCAAGTCAATAGATATTTATGAGAGATTATGTTTGAAATTTCCGGAAAAAAGTGATTACTTTGCGGCTCAAATTGAAAAGATAAGAAAGATCATTAAATAGCATTTAAATGGGAATATATATTTTTGTTTCGGTCATAATCATAATTGCCTGTGTTCTTCAGGTATTGATAGTTCTGGTTCAGAATTCAAAGGGAGGGGGCCTGGCTGCCAATTTCACTTCCGCCGGACAATCGATGGGAATAAGGAAAACTGCCGATTTTCTTGAGAAATCAACCTGGACTCTTGCTGCTGCAATTCTTATTCTTTGTGTTGTCGCTACAGCTACAATACCCCGCGGATCGGGCGCAGAGCGTTCAAGGATTGAGAATTCGATTCAGAATGCCGTTGATCCGAATGCTATTCCCACACTGCCTACAGCTGTTCCCAATGAGCCGGCAACAACTCCCTCGGGCAACCAGCAACAACCTGAAAATTAGAAGGTTTTAATATATAATAAAACAAAGTGTCAGTTTGTCATAAACTGACATTTTGTTTTTATAGCCGACATAGTATTGATAATTAACAAAATAAGTCAGGATGTCATGGATAGTCAGAGAAATTGTCAGGACTTGACCGTTAAAATGTCGGCTAATTAGCCGGAGAGTCAGTAAAAACCTGTTTGGCATAAATTTCGCTAAATGGAGAGTCAGAAATCAAATCATTAACTTTAAAACTAAATAAACATGGCACAAGTAAAAGGAAAGGTATTGGCTGGAAAGGTTCTTGTTAAACCTCAGGAAGCTGAATCAAAAACTGCAAGCGGGATAATCATTCCGGATTCGGCAAAGGAAAAACCTCGTCAGGGCACAGTAGTCATGGTTGGAGCTGCTAAAAAGGATGAAGAGATGGAAGTGAAGAAAGGGGACGTGGTTCTCTACGGCAAATATTCCGGTCAGGAACTTACAATCGACAACGAGGATTATCTTCTCATATCACAATCAGACATTCTTTTCATTCAGTAATTAACGCAAACCTATAAATTTTAATAATATGGCAAAAGAGATTAAATTCAATATTGAAGCTCGTGCTCAGCTTAAAGAAGGTGTTGATAAGTTGGCAAATGCAGTAAAGGTAACCCTCGGCCCCAAAGGCCGCAATGTGGTTCTTGAGAAAAAATTCGGCGCTCCACATGTCACAAAGGACGGTGTCACAGTGGCAAAGGACGTTGAACTGTCCGATGCTTATGAGAACATGGGCGCCCAGATGGTGAAGGAAGTAGCTTCCAAGACCGGTGACATTGCAGGTGACGGAACAACAACGGCAACCGTGCTTGCACAGTCGATTATAACTGTTGGTCTGAAGAATATTACAGCAGGTGCAAATCCGATGGATGTTAAAAGGGGTATTGACAAAGCAGTTGAGAAAGTAGTTGCTCATCTGAAATCACAGGCACAGGTTGTTGGCAATGATCTCAGCAAGATCGAGCAGGTTGCCAGGATTTCTGCCAATGATGATGTTGAGATTGGCAAGCTCATCGCCGAAGCAATGGAAAAGGTTAAGAAAGAAGGCGTTATCACTGTTGAGGAAGCAAAAGGAACCACCACATCGGTTGAGGTTGTTGAGGGAATGCAGTTTGACCGCGGCTATATTTCGGCCTATTTCGTTACTGACACCGAGAAAATGGAAGCCCAGCTTGAAAATCCGTTTATTCTGATTTATGACAAGAAGATATCTTCGATGAAAGATATGCTTCCTATTCTTGAAGCCACAGCCCAGAACGGCCGTCCTCTTCTCATTATTTCTGAAGATGTTGAAGGTGAAGCTCTTGCTACACTCGTAGTTAACAGGCTCCGCGGCTCTCTCAGGGTTTGTGCCGTTAAAGCCCCTGGTTTTGGCGACAGGAGGAAGGAAATGCTTGAAGACATTGCCATTCTGACAGGAGGTACAGTTATTTCCGAAGAGAAAGGTCTGAAGCTTGAGCATGCAACTCTTGAACTGCTCGGAACAGCCGAGAAAGTTACTGTGAACAAGGAAAACACAACAATCGTTAACGGGTTTGGCGATAAGGAGATGATCAAGGCAAGAGTAAACCAGATCAAGCAGCAGATGACAACAACAACTTCCGACTACGACAAGGAAAAACTGCAGGAGCGTCTTGCAAAACTGTCAGGCGGCGTTGCAGTTCTTTATATAGGTGCAGCTTCGGAAGTTGAAATGAAGAATAAGAAAGACCGCGTTGATGACTCACTTCACGCAACCCGTGCAGCTATCGAGGAAGGTATAGTCCCGGGCGGTGGTGTGGCATACATACGCTCAATCGCATCACTTGAAAAACTCAAGGGAGAAAACGAAGACCAGACAACCGGTATCGAGATAATCAAGCGCGCTATTGAGGAGCCTCTCCGCCAGATAGCTCTCAACGCAGGAAAAGAAGGCGCTGTCATAGTTCAGACAGTCAAAGGCGGCAAGGGTGACTATGGTTACAATGCCCAGACTGACAAATTCGAGAAACTTTATGATTCAGGCGTAATCGATCCTGTCAAGGTAGTAAGGGTTGCTCTCGAGAATGCCGCATCAGTTGCCGGAATGTTCCTGACAACCGAAGCAGTTATTGTTGATGAGAAAGAAGAAAAACAGCCTCCGATGCCTCCTCAGGGAATGGGCGGAGGGATGCCTTATTAATAAAAATTGTTTTTTTATATTTGAATTGTATCGCATTTGATAATTGTATCGCATCTGATAATTGTATCGCATTTGATAATCGTAGTAGAGCCAAGGCATGCCTTGGCTCTACATGTTTTATAATTTACGTGTTTTATATTTTTATATATTTGCACCTGTTTTTCAGATAATCAGCCGGATGCACCGAATCAGAAATTTTTGTATCATAGCACATATCGACCACGGGAAAAGTACCCTGGCCGATCGTCTGCTTGAGAAAACCAACACGGTCAATGAAAGGGAATTCCAGAATCAGGTGCTCGACAGCATGGATCTCGAGAGGGAGAGGGGAATAACTATAAAGAGCCATGCAATTCAGATGGAGTACATCCACAACGGCGAGGTGTATTCTCTGAACCTGATTGATACTCCTGGGCATGTTGATTTCTCGTATGAGGTGTCCCGGTCAATTGCCTCATGTGAAGGAGCGCTTCTTGTAATTGATGCCACCCAGGGGATTCAGGCCCAGACGATTTCAAATCTTTACATGGCGATCGATCACGACCTCGAGATAATCCCTGTTCTTAACAAAATGGACATGGCAAATGCAATGCCCGAGGATGTAAAGGATCAGATTGTTGATCTGGTTGGCTGCAAGAGGGAAGATATAATTGAGGCAAGTGCAAAGTTGGGAACAGGCATCGACACTATTCTCGAAAGAATTGTGAGCAGTGTGCCGCCTCCCGCAGGCGACCCTGAAGCACCCCTTCAGGCACTTATCTTTGATTCTATATTCAATTCCTTCAGGGGTATCATAGCATATTTCAAGATCGTTAACGGCACAATACGGAAGGGAGACAAGGTTAAGTTCTTCAGTACCGGGCATGAATATGCTGCGGACGAAATTGGCGTGCTTAAAATGAAGCCCAGTCCACGCGAAGAGATGGGAGCAGGGGATGTGGGTTACATAATCTCGGGGATCAAAGACTCTGCGGAGGTGAAAGTAGGCGATACTATTACACATGTAAAGAACCCTTGTTCCAACGCCATTGCAGGTTTCGAGGATGTGAAGCCCATGGTTTTTGCCGGTATCTACCCTGTGGATGCGGATGAATATGAGGATTTGAGGCTTTCAATCGAGAAGCTGCAGCTAAACGATGCTTCCCTCACTTTTGTTCCTGAATCCTCGGCGGCGCTTGGATTCGGGTTCAGGTGCGGCTTTCTTGGACTGCTCCACATGGAGATAATACAGGAGAGGCTCGACCGGGAATTCAACATGGATGTGATCACAACTGTGCCTAACGTCTCTTTCAAGGTATATACAACAAAGGGAGAGGAGATAGATGTCCATAATCCTTCAGGGCTTCCTGCGCTTAATTATGTCGAGCGTATCGAGGAACCATACATTGTTGCGCAGGTTATAACACAGTCTGACTACGTAGGCCCTATTATGACTCTTTGCATTGATAAAAGGGGAACCCTTAAAAACCAGGTGTACCTGACGCGCGACAGGGTTGAACTTACATTTGAGATGCCTCTTTCAGAAATAGTATTTGATTTCTACGACAAGCTCAAAAGCATTTCCAAGGGATATGCCTCATTTGATTACTATTACACTGAATACCAGAAAGCCGACCTTGTCAGGCTCGACATACTTCTGAACGGGGAGATGGTTGATGCACTATCAACTCTTATATACAAGGGTCATGCCTATGATTTCGGCAAGAAGATATGCGAGAAGCTTAAGGAACTTATTCCACGTCAGCAGTTCGATATTGCTATCCAGGCCGCCATCGGAGCCAAGATCATTTCGAGGGAAACTGTAAAGGCTGTAAGGAAGGATGTTACTGCCAAATGTTACGGCGGTGATATAACCAGGAAGCGCAAACTTCTTGAAAAGCAGAAGAAGGGGAAGAAGAGGATGAGGCAGATCGGCAATGTTGAAGTTCCCCAGTCAGCCTTTCTGGCAGTACTCAAACTCGACTGAGCCGGACCCCCGGGATGAAATTTTTCCTGTAAAAGGATGCTGTTTAAAAAAAATCATTACATTAGTTGCGGGAAAATGAAGTGATCTTCATAAAAATCACCCTTCTATCTAACCTAGACACAATACCCTGATCATAAATGCTGGTCGGGGTATTTTTTTAGCATATAAGCCTGTAGCCCTTGCCGTGTATATTAAGGATTTTAACCTCCGGGTCCTTTTTCAGGTACTTTCTCAGTCTGGTTATATAAACATCCATGCTTCTGGCATTGAAGTAGTTGTCATCGATCCAGATGTTCTTCAGGGCAAAGTTCCTCTCAAGGATCTCATTCCTGTGACTGTAGAGGAGCATGAGAAGTTCTGATTCCTTTGTTGTAAGGCTTATCTGTTGATCCCCGAAATTCAGCAGCTGTCTTTTGCTGTCGAATATATATCCTCCAATCTGATGAAGTTCTTCATTCTTTACTTCAGCTACGGGTCCGGTTGTTCTTCTGAAGATTGCTTCAATTCTGTAAAGAAGTTCTTCCATATTGAAGGGTTTTGTAATATAGTCATCGGCTCCGGTCTTGAACCCCTCGATTATGTCATCTTCCTGGTTTTTGGCAGTAAGGAAGATTACAGGTATAGCTGAATCGATGTTCCTTAGGGCTGTTGCAAGGGCCAGCCCGTCCATCTCGGGCATCATAATATCGAGGATGCAGAGGTCGAACATCCCGGCGGAGAAATGTTCCAGGGCAGTCTTGCCATTTACGAACAGAGTTGTCTCATATTCCTTGGCCTGAAGGTAGTTTCTCAGCAGGGAACCCAGGTTCCCGTCATCTTCGGCAAGCAGAATTCTTTTTTTCATTTTCTTCCGTTTTATTTTATAAGCCTTATCTGCAACTGTGGCTAAAATTTATAATTACTGTTCAAAATACCCCTTCCCTCCCGATTTCTATCGGGATTCCCCCTTGGGGGAAGTAGCCTGTGCAGGGAGGGCTTCTTCTCCTTCTGGTTCATTTCTCATCGTGCTGAGGGATGAATAGAATGAATTTTGATCCTTTGCCTGTCTGGCTTTCAACCTTGATTGTCCCGTTATGTTCGTCAATTATCTTTTTAACATAACTCAATCCCAGTCCGAATCCTTTTACATTATGCACATTTCCGGAGTGGACCCTGTAGAATTTGTCAAAAATCCTTTTCAGGTCTTCCTTGCTTATTCCTATCCCTTTGTCTTCGACGGAGACCACAAGTCCTTTTCTGCTGTTCCGGGTTGATACTGATATTTCCGGTTTTCCGGGAGAGTATTTTATTGCATTGTCGATCAGGTTTGAGATTGCATTAAGCATGTGGGCTTCATCGACAAGAGCGACTGAATTTTCGGCCCCCAGTTCTTTCTTGATTTTTCCTCCGCGTGCTTCGATCTGCAGGGCGAAATTGTCGACTGCCTTGCTTACAAGGCTGTGTATATCCATCCGTGAGAAGGATAGTTTTGTTTTCATTCTCTCAAAGACCGCCATCTGAAGTACTTTTTCAACCTGAAATTTGAGCCTCTTGCTCTCGTCAGAGATTATTCCTGAAAGGTGGCTTATATTTTTATCCTTATCCGGAATTGACTTGTCGGAAATCATCTGTGATGCCAGCGAAATTGTCGAAATGGGCGTCTTGAGTTCATGAGTCATATTATTGATAAAGTCGTTACGTATTTCCGACATCTTTTTCTGACGGAAGATAACTATAAATGTACTTGTTGCCAGAAGCAGCAGAAGAAGTGTGAAGATGAGTGATAAGCCTGCCAGTGTTCCTATCTTGCCGAATTTGTACTGGTCTTCCTGGAGGCAGTAGAGTACAAGCTGGTTCTGGCTGGGGGCCGGGTCGTTTGGGAAAAGCTGGATTATAAACTTGTTTGTTCCGGGGGCATCTGTAAATCCGGGTGTTCTCCAGATTGTACCGAGCCTGCCCGACCTGATCGCAAACTCAAAGTCGAGATGTATGCCGGCATTGTTGAGGGCTTTCCGCAAAAGCGGATTAACTCTCTCAGGATCAATTCTGTCTCTTATGTCAGGGGTGGTCTGGAGTATCTGCTCCATTATTCTTTCGACGTATATGATCTTGTTGCTTACCCTTTTTGAAAGCCCTGCGTCTAATATCTGATCCGAAGGTTCGGTTACTTCTTCCTCAAGTATCGGGCTGATGTCCCTGGCAGTGATGTATATCTTCTGACCTGAATTGGAAACAATGAATTCATTGTCGCGGTTTCCGAAACCATAAACTTCGGGAATTATTGTTTCGGAATTATAGCCCCTGAGCCTGTTTGCAAGAGGTGAGGTGGCAGGGATCACTGCAGTAACCGAATCAGTTGATTCCGGTTCGATCTCATCGACTATGTAATCGATTATTTCCTGAGCTTCCAGGTCAAGTACAACTGACTCGAGGGCTTTGTTTGCGTTGTAGCGGAATTGCTGATCGGTAATTTCAATAGCGTTTCTTATCCAGTAGAGCTGAACCAGGATCAGACCTGAGATGACGAAGAAGAATAATATGGCTAATAAAACAATTGTTTTCCGCTTCATACAGGTACAAAATTACTGGTATATATTGTATTAACCCCATTCTTTAACGTTCTTTAACACCGCGGACGGGAAAGGCAGCTGCCTGAAAGTTAAGAATTTTAAGATTTAATTAAAGTTCTGTTAATATTGATGGTAAGGCGAAAAAACATTTTTTTATCTGAAAATCCCGTCATATCTTTGTAAAGTGTTTGGCATGATATTTGTTTCATACGATATAGAGGTTTTTTTCATAGGTTAGGTTAGTTTTAGGGTTATCAAAAAGGAACCGCCCCGCCCGGGGCGGTTCTTCATTTTATAAGGCCGGAAGAGTCAGAAGAGGTATTTCAGGTTTTTTTCCTTAAGAGCCTTTACATCAATATTAAAGACTCCTGTTACGGAGGCTGTCTCCCTGATGTCTGTAATCAGTTTTTCAATGATTTTTTCATCCGGGGATCCGGGGATAAGGATCAGGAAGTCGATATTTTTAAGTTTTGGCAGCAGGAAGTTCTTGAGCGACCGGTTCGATACAAGTTGAAGTCCTGATGTGGGGTGGGATGGAGAATCCGAAAAGCGGCTGAAAATGAATTCAGTACCGGTTTCGTCCCTGAATTCAACCGGTTCGATGCTTTTAAGCCCGATTCCAAGTTTTCTGTTAAGCTTAAGCGAGAGCCTGTAATCAGGTTCAGACGATACAATACCAATCAAAGCAGGTATGTCTTCGTCACTGGCAGACAGCTGGAATTTTTTTATCTTACCGGTATTGCCCATTGGAAAAAGCATGAACCCTAAAGTTACTAAAAGCGTTTGAAGCTATTGCTTTGGGTGGGGAAAATCTTTAAGCTGCGCCCATGCTTTACCGGCAGCTTCCTGTTCAGCCTCTTTCTTTGAAGCTCCCTGCCCTGTTCCGTAAACCTTTTTGTCAATAAGAAGATTAGCTGAAAAGACCGACTTCCTGTGAGTGAAGTCATACTCCTCCTTGTACTCGAATGTGAGGTTGGCTTTTGTCTTCTGGGTCCATTCAAACACAAGGCTCTTGTAGTCAGTGTCGGTATCCACAATCGTTTCGAGGTCGAGATACTTTTTGAATACCCTGTTTATAAACAGTTTCTTTGTCTTTTTGAAACCCCGGTCAACGAAAAGCGCACCGATAAGGGCTTCGAGAGCATCGCCGTACAGGTTTTTAGTCGGACAATGCATATTTACGTGGCTCACAAGGATTTTGTCCAGTCCCATTGAGACTGCCAGTTGATTAAGTATGTCGCGGTTAACGATTCTTGACCTGATCTTGGTCATGAATCCCTCGCTGGCTTCGGGGAATTTCTCAAAAAGATAATCGGAGAGAATTGCATCGAGAACGGCGTCTCCAAGGAATTCGAGCCGTTCGTTGTTTATTCTCTGTCCGTCGGGAAGTGTGAATGAGGCTGACCTGTGTATAAAAGCCGCTTCGTAAAGGCGGATATTGGATGTTCTGAAACCGGTAATCTCTTTCAGGCGGGAAGCGAATTCCCGCTTGTCGACAACATAGGTTCCGTTATTTTTCAGCGAAAAGAAGGACACTAAATCCCGGCTTTTTTGACTATGATTGAAGCGTTATGGCCTCCGAATCCGAATGTATTGCTTAGAGCGTATGTCACTTTTCTTTCCTGTGCGACATTTGGTGTTATATTCAGATTCTTGTCGATCTGGGGATCAGGGACGCTGAAGTTGATAGTTGGTGGTATTATATCGTTAACAACGGCCATTATTGCGGCAATTGCTTCAACGGCTCCTGCAGCTCCCAGAAGATGCCCTGTCATCGATTTGGTTGCACTTACATTAAGCTTCCATGCATGTTCCCCGAAAACATTTACAATGGCTTTTGCTTCCGAGATGTCGCCCAGAGGTGTTGAGGTGCCGTGTACATTAATATAATCGATGTCGCCTGGTTTAAGACCGGCATCTTCGAGTGCCAGCCTCATGACTCTTGTTGCTCCGAGGCCTTCGGGGTGTGGGGCTGTGAGGTGAAATGCATCAGCCGACATTCCGCCACCGAGAATTTCGGCATAAATCCTGGCCCCTCTGGCCTTTGCGTGTTCGTATTCCTCGAGTATAAGAGCTCCGCCACCTTCGCCCATGACGAATCCGTCGCGGGTAACATCGAAAGGCCTTGATGCTGTTTTAAATTCAGCATTATTGACCGACATGGCCTGCATTGAGTTGAAACCACCTATTCCGGGCTGGTTTATTGCAGCCTCCGATCCTCCCGTTACAAAAATATCGGCTTTGCCCCACTTTATATAATTAAAGGCGTCAATAATTGCATTTGTCGACGAGGCACATGCCGATACGGTGCTGAAGTTAGGGCCGCTGAAGCCATATTTTATTGAGATTGATCCGGAAGCTATGTCGCTTATCATCTTCGGGATGAAGAAAGGACTGAACCTGGGGATACTGTCTCCTTCAACGAACGATTTGATTGTCTGGTAGAAAGTCTCAATTCCGCCTATGCCGGATGCCCAGATTACACCTGTTCTTTCTTTATTTACCTTATCGGTAATCAGGCCTGCATCTGCAATGGCCTCATCGGATGCAATGTGGGCATACTGGGCAAAAAGGTCGAGTTTGTTGGCTTCTTTTCTTTCGAAGTAATTTGAGGAGTCATAGCCTTTTATTTCGCATGCGAACCTGGTTTTGAACTTTTCAGTATCAAACCGGGTGATTAATTCCGACCCGCTGATTCCCTTTCTTAGTCCATCCCAGTATTCATGCAAATTCTTCCCGATTGGAGTAAAGGCTCCAAGTCCGGTGACTACGACTCTTCTCATAAATGGATTTTTATAAATGCAAAACTATTTTGCATTTTCTTCGATATACTTGATAGCATCACCTACTGTACCGATGCTTTCAGCCTGATCATCAGGAATCCCTATGTTAAATTCTTTTTCAAACTCCATGATTAATTCAACAGTATCAAGAGAGTCAGCTCCCAGGTCATTTGTAAAGCTGGCTTCGGGAGTAACTTCAGATTCGTCAACTCCCAGCTTATCAACTATAATCTCTTTAACTCTTGTAGCAATGTCTGCCATAGTTTTAAATTTAAATTAATAATATTGGAAAACCTTGCAAAGAAATATATTTGTACTATATTTTCAAATGATTTCAGGTTATTTCTTTGTCCGCCGGTCTAATGTGTTGAAGAACAACGCAATAAACTTAGGGGGAAGAAATTGTGCCGGATTTTACAATTTAGATCTAAATATCATTGAATGAAGAACATAGCAATATTTGCATCGGGGTCCGGAACAAATGCTGAAAACATTATAAAGTATTTTTCGAACGGAACTACAGCGAGGGTTTGCCTGGTTCTGTCGAACCGCAGGGATGCCTATGTATTAAAGCGTGCTGCATCACTTAAGGTACAATCTGTGTTTTTCGACCGGAAAGATTTTTATGAAAGGGGAACAGTAATGAATCTGCTCAGGGAACACAGGGTTGATTTCATTGTGCTGGCGGGTTTTCTGTGGCTTGTCCCGGAAGAAATATTGGGCGCTTATGAAAACCGGATAGTAAATATTCACCCTGCTCTGCTGCCCGGATACGGAGGGAAGGGGATGTATGGCGACAGGGTTCATGAAGCGGTGATCGGAGCAGGGGAGAAGAAATCAGGCATCACTATTCATTATGTGAATTCCGAATATGATGAAGGTGACATAATCTTTCAGGCTGTCTGTCCGGTTCTTGAAGGGGATACGCCGGCCGATGTGGCCTCCCGGGTCCACGCCCTTGAATATAAGCATTTCCCGGTTGTGATCGAAGAGCTTGTAGGCAAATTACCTTAAGTGCCTTAAAAGGTATCAAGAAGGCTTAGCACAACTGTCCTGGTTTTGTTGAAGGCTTCCATATTGGCAGGAGAAATGGGTTCAACAGGGGGAGCCTCAACCTTAAGGGGATCAACCGGGGTGCCGTTCATGTAAAACCTGAAATCAAGATGAGGACCAGTCGAAAGTCCCGAACTGCCAACATACCCGACAACATCGCCCTGTTTTACATAGACGCCGGGGGCAATTCCGGTCCCGAACCTGCTCAGGTGCAGGTAGGCGGTTGAATATACACTGTTATGGACTATTTTGACAACCCTGCCCGAACCGCTCTGATAGGCGGCCTGGGTAACACGCCCGTCGCCGACGGCATGAACGGGGGTTCCGATCGGGGCAGCATAATCGACTCCGTGATGGGGCCTTCTGATTCTCAGTATCGGATGAAGCCTGCTTCCGGAAAAGCGCGATGATACACGTGAGT
The DNA here is from genome assembly GCA_964555805.1 of uncultured Rikenellaceae bacterium. Taxonomy (GTDB): domain Bacteria; phylum Bacteroidota; class Bacteroidia; order Bacteroidales; family VadinHA17; genus LD21. The sequence goes on along the minus strand of CAZKTX010000058.1, from coordinate 3,673 downwards.
ACTGCAATGGAGCTTTCAAAAATGCCTTGCGAAGTGAATTCCCGTTACTGTCGAAGAAACTTTCAGTACTGTCCTGAATGAAAGGGATTGCATGTATTGTAGTGCCAGATCCGGTGAAGGATGCACCGTAAATCCTTGAAATACCCAAGGGCTTGTCGTCAATCGACATTTCTTCATAGATCACCTTGAAACTATCTCCTTTCTGCAATCCGAAGAAATCAATGCTCCAGGCATAAATTTCCGAAAGCCCGGTGGCAAGCGACGGATGCATGCCGTTAAGTATCATGGCATCCCACAGAGATGTTTCGATTGTCCCGGTGGCGTACCTGATGACTTTTTTCACCTCTTTGCTGAACGGGGTTATATTAAGCGAATCGCTGAAGCTGAACACATAGCATGTAGTCGGATCGTGCTCATATACGAAATAATCAGCACGGGCATTGCTGTCCTTCCTGCAGAACACAGTATAATTGTTGCCCGATCTGATCTTCCTTACATCAAAAACTGCGCTTGAGTTTCTGACAACGTTCTCAATTTCTTCCAGCGTGATTCCGTATCGGAGAAGGATGTTTGAGAGCAGTTCGTTTCTTTTGATCTGCCCGTTTACAAGATCAAATGAATCGGAAGGTATTCCGTACATAAAGGTCGTCTCCACCGTTCCCTGTACTGCAGTGGTATCCGGTGGCAGTGTCTGCTGAAAAGGTAATATCTCGTTGACAGATTCAGTACAGGAAAACAGGAACAAAACTAACAGTAACGGAATAAGTGCTTTTGGTCGGAACGGCATTATTTAATAATTACTTAACTGGGTTTGACAACAACATTTACGATTTTTCCGGGTACCACGACAATCTTTAGAGGCGATGTTCCGCCTGTCCATTTCTCTGATCTTGCATCCTCCAGGACGGCTTTTTCAATCTTATCCTTACCCATATCGGCCGGAAGATCGATTTTGAATCTCATTTTCCCGTTGAACGATACAGGGTATTCGATTATGTCGACTTTAAGGTAATCCGTGTTAACTGCAGGCCATGGTTCATAGGCAAGACTCTGGTTGTGTCCCAGTATATGCCAGAGTTCTTCTCCGAGGTGCGGGGCAAAGGGAGATAAGATAAGAGTAAAGATGCGGGCCGTATCGCGGGTGACCTTGCCTTTTTTATAAACAAGATTAAGGAAGATCATCATCTCGGAAATGGCTGTGTTTAATTTGAGGTTTTCGATATCCTCCTCGACTTTTTTGATTGTCCGGTGAAGTCCCTTCAGGATTTCGGCATCCTCGGCTCCTTCGTACAAATTACCGGGTTCAGAGAAGAACCTGTAGGTCCTGCCTATGAAATTGAACACTCCCTTGACATTCCTGTCGTCCCATGGTTTCATCACGTCGAGTGGTCCCATGAACATTTCATAAAGCCTGAGTGAGTCGGCGCCGTATCTTTCCGTTACATCGTCGGGGTTTACTACATTTTTAAGCGACTTAGACATTTTTGCCACTATCTGCCTTACCTCTTCTCCTGTTTCGGCAAAATAGTATTTGCCATCCTTCTCAGTGACCTGATCGGCCGGAATTTTTGCTCCTGTCTTGCTTTCGTAGGCAAATGCAAGTATCATACCCTGATTGAAAAGCCTCTGATAGGGCTCGTCGGTCGATACAATTCCCAGGTCGCAAAGCACCTTATGCCAGAATCTGCTGTAGAGAAGGTGGAGCACTGCATGTTCGGCTCCTCCAATGTAAAGGTCGACCGGCATCCAGTATTTTTCCTTTTCACTGTCGAATATTGCATTGTCGTTATGCGGATCGATGAATCGCAGGTAGTACCAGCACGAACCTGCCCACTGGGGCATTGTATTTGTTTCCCTTCTTCCCCTCCGGCCGTTCTTATCAACAACATTCAGCCAGTCACCTGCATTTGACAGCGGCGATTCGCCCGATTCTCCCGGTATGTATTTTTCGAGTGAAGGAAGTTCAATCGGTAATTCCTTTTCGTCAATAACTGATATCTCGCCGTCTTCCCAGTGAATCACGGGGAAGGGCTCTCCCCAGTAACGCTGGCGGCTGAAGAGCCAGTCGCGAAGCTTATAGTTAACCTTGGCCTTACCCAGCTTAAGTGACTCGAGCCATCCAGTAATCTTTGCTATTCCGGCTTCTTTTTTCAGCCCGTTTATATCTATTCCGGTGCTCCGGTCGGATGAGTTTATATATAATCCATCTTCGGTCCAGCACTCATTGCCTTCAAGGATTCTGGCCTTCTGTTCCACATCCGTCACATCGGGATCCTGGATGCAAACAATCGGGAGGTTGAATTTTCTGGCGAATTCGAAGTCTCTTGTATCGTGAGCGGGAACGGCCATTATTGCCCCTGTCCCATAGCCGGTCAGCACGTAATCGGCCACCCATATTGGAATCCTTGCATTATTTACAGGATTGATTGCATATCGTCCGGTGAAAACACCTGTTTTCTCTTTTGCGAGGTCGGTTCTGTCGAGATCCGATTTAAGAGCCGATAGTTTTATATATTGCTCAACCTGTTCTCTCTGATTATCAGTGGTTATCTGTCCGGCGAGATTGTGCTCGGGAGCAATTACCATATATGTAGCCCCGAAAAGTGTGTCGGGCCGGGTTGTGAATACTGTCAGGATTTCATTTAGCCCGTCGATACGGAAGTCGACTTCGGCGCCTGTCGAGCGTCCGATCCAGTTTCTCTGCATTTCCTTTATCCCTTCGGGCCAGTTGAGGTCGTCGATCCCTTTCAGCAGTCGTTCGGCATAAAGTGGAATTCTGAGCATCCACTGTTTGAGGTTTTTCTTTGCAACCTGGTTGCCGCATTTCTCGTGTGAGCCGTCGGTGAGCACCTCTTCATTTGCGCACACTATCCTGCAGTTCGGGCAGTACCAAACCTGGGCATTATCGTAATAGGCTAGCCGTTTTGAATCGATGTATTTCCTGATTTCCTTATCTCCGAGTGCACTGATCTCTTCGGGTATAGTTAATTCCTTAACAGGCCTTCCCTTCTGGAGTTTTTCGTCAAACCATGTGTTGAAAAGCTGGATGAAGATCCACTGGGTCCATTTGAAGTATTTCGGATCGGTTGTGTTGATCTCCCTGTCCCAGTCGTAACTGAGCCCAAGTCCTTTTATCTGCCTTCTGAAAGTGTCGCAGTTTTTATTTGTTATAACAGCAGGATGTGTTCCTGTCTGAATTGCATACTGCTCAGCCGGAAGTCCGAACGCATCCCATCCCATCGGGTGAAGGACATTGAAGCCTTTCATCCTCCTGAATCTTGAAAATATGTCGGTGGCAGTGTATCCTTCGGGATGACCTACATGAAGGCCGGCGCCTGAGGGATAGGGAAACATGTCGAGGATGTAGCATTTTTTCGGATTAGTAAGGTCTTCCGGTGTTTTGAATGTCTTGTTCTTTTCCCAGTAATTCTGCCATTTTTTTTCAATGGCTTTGAAGTTGTAGTCCATACCTGTATGAGGGTGTTTTGTCAGCTGTCAGCTGTCAGCGATCAGCTTTCAGCCAGGAGCCTGTATTGTTCAGGACGCGAAATTAGAAAAACTTTGGCATTTAATTGTAAAACCGCTCCAATGGTTTTACTTTTGCATGCGAAATACGGTCCCGTAGTTCAATGGATAGAATGACAGATTCCGGTTCTGTTGGTTGAGAGTTCGA
>CAZKTX010000057.1:5112-16803 GCA_964555805.1 uncultured Rikenellaceae bacterium | reverse complement strand
TTTCAAACTTGTATTCTCCCTTCCCGTTAGTGAGGTTCTCGGCAGCGGTGTCCTTTACCCTTACAGATGCATAGGCGATAGGCTGTCCTGCCATGTTTGTCACGACACCCTTTATCTCATTTGGATTGATACCTTTCTTGACGGAGGCCTGGTAATCCTGCACCCATTTCAGGCTGCTTCGTGCCGCGGTATTGCTTGGATCAAGCTCAAGTATTTTAGAGTATGCTTCGGCCGATCTGCCAAGATAGGAAAGCTTTCCTTCAAGAGTCTTCTCAAGACCGGCAGCTTTCGATTCAACTGCAGCGATCCCGTTGTATCCCCTGATTTTGCTTTCATTGTTTTTCGGGTCGAGTCCGATCATCCTGTTATAAAAATCCTTTGCCTTTGCGAAATTACCGTTTTCCATGTTATAGTATCCAAGGTAGCTCATTGCCTCTAACATTTCAGTTGTATTCCTGAGACTGTCCTTTGCGGCTATGCTGAGGTATTTCTCAAATTTCGGCCTTGCAATCCCGGTCTTTAAATCGGGGTCCATTTTGTTATAGTTTCTTGCAACCTGTGCGTAAGCAGGGAGATAATCAGGTGATTTCTGAATAACTATGTTAAGTATTGAATCAGATGATTTGAATTTCTCTCCATTGTAAAAAGCCCTTGCGATAAGCATATATTCATTCAGATTGTTTCCTTTTGAGGGATCAATCAGCTTGGCCCAGGTTTTAGCTGCGCCTTCATACCTTCTGAATGTGTTATAGTTGCTTGCCTTCTCACTTAAAATAGCTTTTTCAACAGGTGTCATGGGAGCATTGGGATCGGTCCGCTTTGAATTGAATGCAAGTTCAAATTCACTGAATGCCCTGTCCAGTTCCTTGTCTGCAGCAGCTACCTTTCCTTCAAGAGCACTTACCTTTTTTGTCAGTTCATCGACTGTTCCTGCAAATTTTGCCTTGTTTGCAGCAGTGGCAGCAGCCATCCTCGATTTTTCCCTTCCGAGCTGGTTTTTCAGGGATGTAAGCTCATCAAGGTTCTTTACATAGTCCTGATTCTGTTTTACAAGAATTCTTGCCATGTAGTGGTGGTCCTTCTGCAACAGGGCATCCTTGTCGACTACCGCGAAGAGTTTCTCCATGTAGGTCAGGGCTTTGTCATAATCGGGATTTTCCTTTTCATAGTATGAATATCCGGCAAGACGGTTCATGTAACCCCTCGACTGGTCAACAGCCAGGATCTCTTCAACGTTCTTGATTACTTCCTCATAGTCGCCTGCATAGAAAAGTGAGTTCACATACCTGACCTTTGCAGGGATGTTCCCGGCGGTAAGATCAAGATATTTCTTGAAATTCTCTTTCGACTGGTCAAGACGACCGGCACGCCAGTAGAGCTGACCCAGTTCCCTGTATGCGGGAGCGTAGTTTGCATTAAGGTTGATGGCTTCTTCGAAGTTCTGAATTGCCTGGGTAAATGCACGTGCCTTGAAGTATACAAATCCAATCTTCATGGCGGCAGTCGGTGACTGAGGATCGGCAAACTGAGCCAGGTTGTAATTCCTGATCGCATTGGATCCGTCATTTGCCATCATGTAGATGTCACCCATTGTAAGAAATATCTCCGGATTCTTGTTATCGATTGTTATTGCCTGCCTGACCAGAGGAAGTGCAACCGCTGTATCAACTGTATTCTCGATCGAGTTCACATATGATTCGGCTATTTTGGCCAATGCAAATGCATATTCAGGAGCAGGAGGCGTCATCTTCTTGATTTTCTTGTAAGGCAGAAGAAAGCTTTTGGCTTTAGTCCTCATTTCCTCCGCCCTGGCATTGTTGCCTGTATAGTTTGCTATCTTGGCCATTCCGACATAATTCAGCGGATCATTCGCATTTGCGCTGATACCTTTCTGATAGATATCACCTGCCGCTTTTGTTGCAGCCGCCAGCGTATTGGATATAGTGTCGGCGAAATAGTTGAGAAGATAGTTCTCTCCCAGATAAAAATAATATTTACTGTTGCCTGGTTCTTTCTGAATCAATGCATTATACATCTCCTCCGCTTTGTCGTACGACTCACTCTTTGTAAGCTGGATGGCGCTCTTCAGATCCTGTGCCTGAATTCCGAGTGCCATTACTACAGAAAAAACTCCTGTCAGCAAACCTGTCCTTGTAAACATCAAACTTTTCATCGTTTTAATTTTGATATCAATTTATTGTTTCAATTTATTTTCAACTCTATTCTACTCGTCGTGTTCTGACCAACTGTAACCTGATCATTGCCACGAATTCTTCATGTGGTTATTCTGTTCTTACCTGAACCAGTCTGATCGGCATTGTTGCCGGTACCAGACCTGATTTCAGCACTATTCTCTGTCCCTGTTCTCCGGTGGCCCATTGTATGAACCCAGCCCCGAGGCCCGAAAAGGTTTCCCTCGAAGTCATATACACCTCCCTTATAAAAGGATAGGATTTGTCGGCGATGAAACCCTGATGAGGCCTGTAATAAGATCCGTCGTTGGCAAATTCCTGTGCAATTGCAACTACGTTTACCCGGCTCAGGAACTGGGTGCTCTGGGGGTCATCCTTGTCGCTTACCCAGTTGACACTTATTATTCCCATGGCATCGGGATTCCTGGAGACAAACTCAATTACCTCCGAATTGCTGTTAACTGCAAAGAAATTGGACCCAAGGGTGTCGGCGACCCCAAAGCGTTCCTTGAAATACCTTATATTGCCCGATTTGGTGTTGTCAAATATGACACTTATGTTACCGAGTTTCGATTTTGAATCCAGTTCTTTCCATTGCCTGACTTTGCCCTGAATTATGTCCCTTACATTATTATAGGTAAAGAGGGTGTCGGGGTTATCCTTGTTTGTAATAAGCGCAAGTGCATCCCAGGCAAATGTAACGGAGCGGACGACAATGAGCTTCTCCTTCAGGTAAGCAATCTGATCTTCCGAAAGGGTGCGGCTTGTAACAATTACTTTCACTGAATCGAGCATGAAATCGTTTACAACATCGACTTCCGGTTTGTATTCCGGCCTTATTTTGGCATTCTGGTATAAGGATGTGAAAGTAGAAATTTCCGTGTCGACAAGAGGCTGAAACGACTCGTCAACCGCTATTTTGATGTTCCCCCTCGTGGGAGTCTCATCAAGCGGCTTCTGCCCACCCGATTTGCATCCGGCTGAAATTAATGTAAGCAATAACCCCAGACTCAGGAGCTTAATTCCTGAATTAAAATTATTCTGCGAAATAATATTCACAATGTTTTCGGACTTAGGTATAGAATTCCGGAATGCAATAATAATAAATTTTTGAAAAACATCAGATAACTTCATTTACTTATAATTTTAAATGCATTCACTAATTTTTCCTTTTAATTGTCACTGCAAAGGATGTGCCAGTAACTATAGTGCCATTCCCCCGCGTATTATCATTCATCATCATCGGGTTTGAAAAACAGATTCACAATGTTCACATATGTTGCATAAGCCCTGTATAAACCATAGAAGATGCATACAGAGCCAAAAATGACCAGGACAGGCTTCTGAAGTGTTGTCAGACTTGTATCAAAGAAAAAGATCAGGTAGATACCGATGCCAAGGTAGAAAAACACCATAAAGGCGCTGAATATGGCGCCCATTTGCCTCATCATCTTATTTTCGTTCATACCGAATACTTTAGTTAACAAATTAACGAATAATCATGCTGTAATCAAAAAATATTTTACCAAGATACAATTTTCTTACACTAAAATAAGAACCGATTCAATGATTTAAAAGCAGAGAACTGTCACCATAGCTTAAAAATCTGAATCCGTTATCGAGAGCATATCTGTAAATTTTTTTCCAGTCGTTTCCTGTCCAGGCCGAAACGAGGAGAAGAAGAGTGCTTCTTGGTTGATGGAAATTGGTTATCATCCCCTCGATCATCCTGAATCTGTACCCCGGAACAATTATCATGCTTGTGGAGGCCTCCAGTTCATCGGAATTGTTATCTGACATGTAATTTTTAAGTGCGCCGAGCGATTCCGCCACAGATATTCCCCTATCTTCTTCGTATGGCTCCCATTGACTGATTGTGGCCGGGTCATTTTGCCGCGACTTGTCAGTAATGATTTTAACTCCAAGCCAGTAGAGGCTTTCAAGAGTCCTTACCGAGGTAGTTCCAACTGCAATAATACTCCCGTGGTTAGCCAGAAGATTTCCAATTGTTTTTCCTGTGACTGAAAAACGCTCGCAGTGCATGGTGTGGCCGGCAATGCTGGAAGCCCTTACGGGCTGAAATGTCCCTGCACCAACATGGAGCGTGATATTTGAAGAACTGGTTCCATTTTCAGCAAGTGAGCGCAGCAGTTCATCAGTGAAATGCAATCCGGCTGTCGGAGCTGCCACCGAACCCCTTACCCTGGAATAGACTGTCTGATACCTGAGCCTGTCCTCGGTTTCATCCTCCCTGTTTATGTAGGGCGGCAGGGGTATGTGTCCAGATGCTTCAATCACTTCACTGAAACTCAGCCGGCGGTTGCTCCACGAAAACCTTACTCTCCAGGCGTCTCCTTCCTGACCGATCCTTTCAGCCGTCAGGCTGTTTGCTTCGCCGCCGGTTGTGAACTGCATCGACAACATGCCGCCTTTCCACTTTTTGAGGTTTCCGATAATGCACTTCCATTCAACAGGATCAGCTGAAGAAAAAGAGAGCTCATATGAATGAGGCGAAAGCGGCTCGAGGCAAAGCACCTCAACAAGGGCGCCGGATCCCTTTCTGAAAATAAGCCTGGCGCTGATGACCCTTGTATTGTTGAAAACAAGATGCGACCCCGGAGGCAGGTGGCTGCCAAGGTTTCTGAAACTGTCCGAAGATAATTCTGTTCTGTTATATATAAGCAGCCTGGAACTGTCGCGCCCGGGACGAGGATGCTGGGCTATCCGGTCGGCCGGCAGATCATAATCATATTCATCTATCCTGATTTCCTGCATCTGTTCCTTGGTTCATACGTCCGCAAAAGTAATAATTTATGAGGTTTAAACTCATTTATGTATCTTTGCAATGCAGCAGGCCGTTTCATCGTTCCCGGCTCCCGATAATCATCGGGATGCCGGGGAAGGAAAGTCCGGACAACGCAGAGCGCCATGCTTCCTAACGGGAAGATATCCGCAAGGGTATAGTTAGTGTAACAGAAAATAACCTCCCTGACCTGGTGTCGGGGGAAGGGTGAAAAGGTGAGGTAAGAGCTCACCGGTTCCGGTGGCAACACCGGGAGCCGTACACCTCATGGGTTGAAAGACCATGTATACCGGCGATAAGGACTGCTCGTCCGATGCCGGGGGGTAGGTCGTAGGATCCTGCAAGTGATTGCGGGACAAGATAAATGATGAAAGCCGGCCGGAATATCTTTCGCAGATGACCCGGCAGGAACAGAATCCGGCTTACAGGCCGGCTGCTTAAATAAAAAAAGGTCATGCACTGGCATGACCTTTTTATTATGTACAAACCGGGTGGTTATTATAATTTAAAAACACTGTCATCAATCGGTACATCAACTTCGACCTTTGTAAATGTAGTCACTATCTCCATCCCACTTGTGTTTGTAGTTGTCTTCATGGGAAGAAATACTCCGCTTGTCTCGGTGTAATCTGACGGGAACGATTCAACAGTCATATCCATTCCCTGCTGATTTACTGTTGCAATTGTTTTCACCAGGAGACTAGAAGCTTTGTCAATAAACATATAAGCGCTGGTTCCGTTACCCAGATCGGTCTTGATCTTGTATGCCTGCTTCCCGTTTACATTTTCCTCTCCTTCGAGAGCCAGTTTTCCTTCCTTAAGATACTGGGCCATGTAATTGTTGAAATAGTTGTTCCTTCCGATCTGATTCACCTGGTCGGGTGTGAGTTCCACCGGACTCGAGGAGCCTGTCATCGGATTAACCATATATCCTTTTTCACCGTCAAAGAGCTGGATCATTTCCTGTCCCTGGATGCTTGTAACTGTCTTGATTTTGTTCGGACTCTTCATCCACATCTCTATGGGTAAATCCATGCCCATCACCGAAGTCTTTGCGGCGATTTTTATTGTCTTGATGTTGGCCATCTTGTCCAGCTTGTTTGCTTTTGTGTAACTGCCGATGATTTCATCCAGACTCTGTGCATTCAGTGCGAATGCTGCAAAAAGAAAGGTTGCTGCGAGAAATAATTTTTTCATTTTTAATGTGTTGTTAATTTTAATTAAAAGTATTGATAGTCTTTCGTAATGCTGTCAGCATTATCAAAAGTCGTTCCATTTTTGAGAGCTTCAGCATATTTGCCCCGTCGGACAGGGCTGAAGCCGGATCGGGATGAGTCTCAATGAAGATCCCATCAGTTCCCACGCTGATTGCAGCCTTTCCTATTGTCTCAATCATTTCGGGGTTTCCTCCCGAAACTCCCCTTGACTGATTGGGCTGCTGAAGCGAATGCGTTATGTCCATGATTACAGGCACCCCGTTCTTCTGCATCACCGGAATGTTCCTGTAGTCGACAACAAGGTCCTGGTAGCCGAACATGTTGCCCCGTTCGGTGAGCATTATTTTTTCATTACCTGCTCCGCGAACCTTTTCAACTGCAAATTTCATTGAGGCTCCCGACAGAAACTGACCTTTCTTGATGTTTATCCATTTCTCGGTACTGGCAGCCGCTTCAAGCAGGTCGGTCTGACGGCATAAAAAGGCAGGGATCTGAAGGACGTCAACATAACCTGCAGCAATGCCTGCTTCCGAAGGATTGTGAATATCGGTTATAACCGGGACCGAAAAGCGTTTTCTTACCTCAGCGAGGATCTCGAGAGCCCTGATGTCGCCTATGCCTGTGAATGATTCGGCTTTTGACCGGTTGGCTTTCCTGTATGATGACTTGAAAATGAATGGTATGGAGTATTTATCTGAAAGCCCGGCAAGACGCTCAGCGATACTGAATACAATATCTTCACTCTCCACAACGCAGGGTCCGGCAATCAGAAGAAAATTGCCGGAGTCACAGTGTCTCAGTCCTGGAATATCCGGAGTCGTATTTTTCATTGAGTCGTAAATATAATAATATCGGTGAGCTTTTCAAATGCACTCTTAATCATAATTGTATTTTCCCTTCCACATATCCTTCAATTTTTTCCTTATTTCTTCCTCCCTGGGATTGGCTCCCGGATCGTATAATCTTGTGCCGCTTATCTCATCCGGCAGGAATTCATCCTTTATGAAGTTGCCTTCAAAATCGTGAGCATACTTGTAACCCTTGCTATATCCGAGGTCCTTCATGAGCCTGGTAGGAGCATTCCTGATATGAAGCGGCACCGGCAGATCGCCTTTCTCCCTTACAAGCGCCTGGGCGCTGTCAATTGCCAAGCAGGAAGCGTTGCTTTTGGGCGAAGTTGCAAGAAAAACAGCCGTTTCGGAAAGAATTATCCTCGACTCGGGCCATCCAACAACATTTATCGATTCAAAGCACGCCTGTGCCAGGAGAAGAGCATTTGGATTTGCCAGTCCGATATCCTCAGCTGCAAGGATCAGCATCCTTCTTGCAATGAATTTGGGATCCTCTCCGCCCTCGACCATCCTCGCAAGCCAGTAAACTGTTGCGTTGGGATCGCTTCCCCTCATCGATTTAATAAAAGCCGAGATTATATCATAGTGCTGCTCGCCATTCTTGTCATAAATTGCCAGATTCTTCTGTACATGCCTGAGAACCTTTTCGTTGTCGATGATTATTTTCTCCGAGGCATTCTCGTCCGATTCCCCCGAGACAACCAGTTCGAGAGCATTGAAAAGCTTCCTGGCATCACCTCCCGAAATTCTGAGCAAAGCCTCATATTCCCGAATTTCAATATCGAATTTCTCAAGGTAGAGATCCTTTTTCAGAGCCCTGTCGAGCAGATTCTCCAGCTCTTTTTCACCGAGGGGATTCAGAACATAAACCTGACAGCGGGAAAGGAGAGGGGAGATGACCTCGAATGACGGGTTTTCAGTTGTGGCGCCAATCAGCGTTATAATTCCCTGTTCAACAGATCCAAGAAGTGAATCCTGCTGCGATTTATTGAACCTGTGGATCTCATCTATGAACAGAATAGGGTTGGGCTGATTGAAGAACTGCTGTTTCTTTGCCTTATCAATTGTTTCCCTTACATCCTTAACCCCCGAATGGACAGCGCTGAGATGAAAGAAAGGCCTTTTAAGCGTGCTTGCAACAATCCAGGCAAGCGTCGTTTTGCCGACTCCCGGAGGACCCCACAGAATGAATGAGGGAATGTTTCCCGATTCAATGGCTTTCCTTAATACACCGTTGCGGCCTACGAGATGCTCCTGTCCGCAGAATTCGTCAAGTGTTTTAGGCCTCAGCCTGTCGGCCAGTGGTTGATTTGCAAGCATGATCGGATATTTGCGTAAAAGTAATAAAACATTCGGGGAAAAGAGAAAAAGGATACTCCGGCAAACTATGTGACAGATGCATCCTCGTTTTTTTTATCTATTTTTCCTCCCTGTAAATATGATATTATTTCATTAAATGATACGCAATATTTTATTAACTGTACTCTCATTGTCAATCCTTGCGGCATGTGGTTCGACGGGCTCCCTGCCGGATACTGATGGAAATTCAGTTGTGCAGATAACAGGCGACAGCGGAATTGTTGTCTCTGCACATCCGGAAAGCTCCGCAATCGGAATCGGAATACTTAAGAAGGGTGGAAATGCAATTGATGCCGCCGTAGCTACAGAGTTCGCACTTGCAGTCTGCTATCCTGAAGCCGGAAATATCGGAGGCGGAGGTTTTATGATTATAAGGGAAGCTGACGGCAGGACTGATATGATCGATTACCGCGAGAAGGCGCCCCTGGGCGCTTCCCCCGAAATGTTTCTCGATGAGTCGGGAAACGTTGTGGAGGGATTGAGCACCGGTACCTGCCTTGCTTCCGGAGTACCGGGTACTGTCGACGGTCTTGTAAGTATCCATTCAAAATATGGAATTCTCTCATTTAAGGATGTAATCCAGCCTGCAATCGACCTTGCCAGGGAAGGATTTCCTGTCACCGAAGGCCAGGCTCAGGATCTGAATCTTAACCGTGAGACCTTTATAAAAAGAAACAGGACTGTTCCTGTATTCGTAAAAAATGCACCATGGATCAAAGGCGATACACTCCGCCAGCCTGATCTTTCAATGACTCTTGAGAGAATCAGAGATCACGGAAGAGATGGATTCTATACCGGTGTCACAGCAAGGCTTATCACCGGTGAGATGAAGAGGGGGAACGGTATTATTTCTATGGAGGACCTTGAGGGCTATACTTCAGAGTTCAGGGATCCGCTCAAAGGTGAATACAGAGGATACAAAATCATCACGGTTTCTCCTCCTTCAGGCGGTGGAGTGATTCTTCTTCAGGTTCTGGGTATGATAGAACCCTTCGATCTCAAAGCAATGGGTTTCCATTCATGGAAGTCGGTCCACCTGATCGCTGAGGCCGAAAGGAGGGCATTTGCCGACAGGTCGAAGTTTTTGGGCGATCCCGGGTTTTCAAGTATCCCGCTTGCTGAGCTACTGAGTACAGAATACCTTGCAGGACGCATGAAAACCTTCAGGCCTGATTCTGCTTCATCTTCTGCCCTCACAGGTCCCGGAAGCCCCATTCCTGACGAAGGTGTCCAGACAACCCATTATTCGGTTGTTGACAGAATGGGTAATGCAGTTTCTGCGACAACAACACTGAATAACACATTCGGAAGCAGCATAGTTGTCGACAGCGCAGGATTCCTTCTTAACAACGAAATGGACGACTTCTCAGTCAAACCAGGGGTGCCGAATATGTTCGGACTGACTGGCGGCACAGCCAATTCAGCAGAGCCGGGAAAGAGGATGCTGAGCTCAATGACGCCTGTCGTAGTTGAAAAGGACGGTAAGCTATTTCTGACAGCAGGTTCCCCCGGCGGATCGACAATACCGACATCGGTGCTCCAGGTTCTTATTAATGTAATCGATTATGATATGAATATAGTGCAGGCAGTTGATTCAGGAAGATTTCACCACCAGTGGCTGCCTGATCAGATAAGCTATGAAGCGAATTCCCTGCCTGCGTCTGTAATCGAAGAGCTGGGAAAGGCAGGTCACAAAATGAGTGAACGGAAAAGCATCGGGAGGGTTAACGCAATCATGATCATGCCCGACGGAAAAATGGCGGGAGGTCCTGACCGCAGAGGCAATAATTCAGCTTTCGGATACTAGATGGCCAGGATTTGATAATTTTTGCTAAATTGGCATAAATTATTGCGTCTGCAGAAAATAAAAAGGACGATTTGCAGTTATTTTACTGTCTGTAAATGTTTTTGTATTACAGTACTTGAAGAGTTTCAGATATTTATTCAGATATGAAAAAGTCTTTGCTGATAACCCTGGGCATTATTGTTCTGATATTTGCCTTTCCTTTTTTTAACCTGATCCGATGGACTTTTCAGGAGAAGAAGCCTCTCGATGTGCTGATTCTCGATAAAACGGTTCCCACCCTCGACCGGCTTAATCATAAATCGCTGTCCTGGATAATTAACAACGAGCGTTTTGTGAAGAAGGAAAAGAAATCATCCTATTCCTACAAAAAAGACTACTACGGGTTTGCGCCCACACGACCCCTCAAGGACAGGGGTAACACAACGAATGAGTATCACCTCTCCGAAATGATCGACCTTCCCGAAAAGACCGATGCAATATACTTTGCAGATACTTACGGGGTGTTTTTCAACGACTGGTATGTCGGCGTCAATAAGAGCAGACGATCGAGAAAGATTTACGGCGGCATGAATAATACCGACTATCTGCTTGTAAATGAAATGAAAAACAGGAACAAGCTTATAATTCTCGAATACAATACCCTCGATTTCCCGACCCCCGAATTTGAATCCTACAGAACCCAGGAAAAACTCGGCATCAAAATTTCCGGATGGTCAGGCAAGTATTTTGAAAAACTCGATACAACGTCAAAAAACTTTCCTGTCTGGATGACATCCATGTACAGAAAGGAATACAGCCAGCCCTGGACATTCACCAAACCCGGACTCGTGCTGCTGAGCGACAAGCATATAGTCGTGCTTGAGGAAGGTACCCATCTGAAAAATGCCTTGCCCTATATCGTGACCGGTGAGGACAATTGCTCAAAGTACGGAGTGCCTGCATCGGTGGCTTTTGACAAATGGTTTGATATTATCGATCCTCTTGACGGCAACGTCATTTCAAAGTTTGAGCTGTCAACAACTGCCCTTGGTGACACTCTTCTGGCAGCCAGAATGTTAAAGAACAGCTTTCCTGCTGTTACTCAGGATACCGTGACAGGGAGGGTATTCTATTTCTCAGGCGACTTTGCCAACAATGATGTTACATATTGTTTGTCGAAACTGAAGGGATTCAACGGGATCAAGGGAATTAATTACTCTGACAAGCCCGCAGACAGCCGCAGATTCTTCTGGCTGTACTACAAGCCATTGGTGAAAACAATATTCAACGATTACTTTAATTCGATGGCGGGGAAATAGGTGTGAGGTCTAAGGCGTGAGGCGTGAGGTTTTCTGACTGCCAACTGCCGACTGCCGACTGCCAACTGGTGTTCAGGGATGAGGCGTGAGTCACTTCCCTTTTTCATTTTTCCCAAACTGCATTTTCATTGATACTCCGGCATATCTTATCCTGAGGTTAAGAC
>CAZKTX010000057.1:0-5012 GCA_964555805.1 uncultured Rikenellaceae bacterium | reverse complement strand
TTCCCAAACTGCATTTTCATTGATACTCCGGCATATCTTATCCTGAGGTTAAGACTTGTCAGATCATTTACAGGCAGTTGCACGAAGGGTTCAACAAGCATGGTTCCTGTTTTACTGTATGGGAAAGAATATCCGGCCGACAGGTTTGCAAGTCCGAAAAAGTCGGCACGGCTGAATGAATCATATTCTTTTTCAACTTCAACCGTTGAAAACATTGTCGCGGCAGTATACTGGCCGGTTGAAGCATTTAAATCCATTTTTGTGTATTTGTTGACGAAATCAGCCTCAAATTGCTGACTGATATAGAACAGGGAAGAGGTTCCCGCAGAAATAAAAAAGCCGGAACGTTTTCTTTCAAACAGGTTGACAACAAGATTTACAGGCAGTTCAATGGCCACCATGCTTAAACGGCCTTCAAATGAGTGTGGGGTGCCATTTGTCCCGTCGTAAAGAGGAATGTTATAGGTTATTCCCATGGGAGGTTCACTGTTCTCCAGCCCGAACGACTGCATTGCAAGTGCGAGACCAGGCCGGACCGATAACCTCTTTGTGATCTTCTGGCTGAGATAAAATCCCATTGACATCCCGGAAACCGGTGATGATTCTTCTCCGGCCCGGGCCATTGAACCCGACAAGCCTGCCAGCAATCTTCTTCCTCCTGAACTATTGTAAGTAACAGGTGATTCCTCAATAGTTTCGGATCCTTCAGAAGCTTTGACAGTTGAACCGCTTTTTTCTGATCTTATTTCATCAGGCACTGAACTTGTGTAAAATTCACTGAATGCCATTGTCATAGCCGGAACAGGCAGGATATCAGGATTGACGGACCTGTTTTGTAGTGTTTCGAGAATTTTGTCGTCAACACCGCCGGCCCGATCAGCCTTGAGAAATGTTTTATCGATAGCAAGTGCAGGCTGATAACCAGGCGATGTCTTTTTAGTCACACTTGTAGTACCGGAAGTTTCTGCAGCAATTTCAGCAACCGGGGAAATCGCAGGAGGAGATTTAACCGGTTCAGCATGTTCTTCATTCTTCCCGGCTGCTGTATTTGTGGCTGAAATGGTCTCCCGGGCTGTCTGACGTACTGATAACCGGTAAGCAAGAAATGTCCCCAGGCCGATTATAAGCAAAATTGAAGCTGCCCTTGCCCACAGAGGGATAACAACCGCACGTCGGCGCCGGCCTTTCTGCAGGGCTACGAACGAATCCCATCCCTCGTCGGCAAGGTGATCAGAATTGTAATTGCTGAAAGCTTTCTTTATATTTTCCCTGAGTCTGTCGTCAAACTTATTCATGGCTCCGTTTTTCAGGGTTAAAATTCCTTTTATACAGTTCCCTGAGCATCTTCTTTGCCCGGGAAAGAATCGTCCTTGAGGCCGATGAACTGATATCAAGCATCCGGGCTATCTCATCATGCGAATAGCCTTCAATCTCGTACAGGTTGAAGATCATCCTGTAATTCTCAGGCAGGCAGCTGAAAAGCGACAGGATGTCTTTTGCCGACAGTTCGGCATGAACCGGAGGTTCTTCAGTCTCTTCCGGAGCTTCCTGGCCGGTTAATTGCAGGAGCGTTGATTGCCTTGCGTTCTTCCGGTAGTTATCCACGGCTGAATTGATCAGTATTCTTCCGTACCACGCCATGAATGGTTTTGAGCCGTCAAATTCCGATATATTTCCAAGAACCTTCATAAAGCTGTCGTTAACTATCTCCATTGCTTCGCACTGGTCTTTTGTATATCTGATGCATATTGACATGGCGAAGGAGAAAAAGCGCTTGTAGAGAATCTCACGCGCGTGGGGCTCTCCATCTGAAGACCGCCTGACAAGATCCATGTCTGACAATAAGTGTTCATCTTCTTTTCTCCTTCCCATTTCCATCATCCGGATTAAGTCCCATCAAAATAACTTAATTCGGATGATTTTCTGACTGATTTATTCATAATTCTGCTTTACCGGAATACAAAACCGAACTGCACCTCAAACCGGTTAAAGCGGGTAATGATCTCATTAATAAGCTGTCCACTCTGGCTGTTGTCGTATTTGTAAATGATCTTCTGATAACGGTAACCTACTCCTATGTTTACCGCATTATGCCTCCAGGAGGCAAGTTCGATGCCTGCTCCTGCATTGAACATCGGTCCTCCGCGCGATTCGGGGAAATCATAATAATAGTAATTCCCATCATCAAGTTTGCCGAATGTGAAGGACCATCCGCTCTTAATCCATAAAAAAGGTGACATGCGCGTCCTGAGCAGATTATATCTGAGGTCGGCATATAAAGGCATCACGGCAACATCAAGATCTTCATATCCCGTTCCGATACCTGTACTCAGTCCATTCCTGAATGTATAACCGTTTGAAAAGTGAAAACTCATGCTGCCGATTTTTTCTTCGTCTTTGCGGCCTGTCAGCGATGACGCTGAGAGCCTTATCGAATAACCATGCCTGTCGATCACTTGTTTTTCAATAATAAGAGCTGGCGAGCTCATTGAGATGTCTGATTTTTTAAGAGTGATCACCCGGGGAGAAGTAATCCTCATCTTCAGGGAATCGGAATCAGCTGCCAAAATTGTACCGGTCAGACGCGAACCGCCGTTAAGCACAACGGTCTGTTTTCTGCTATTCTGAGCAGAGAGTGAGACTGTTAAAGCGATGGTTAAAATAACCGCTGTAATTCTTTCAGGGTTCATTTGTTATTTTTCACCTGTTATTTGAATATGACTGAGCTCAACAATGTTCTGCGGATCCGAATAATCATACTGGTAAATTCCTTCCTCACCCACAAGCATCAGCGTACCATCCATAGGTATTACATCGTAGGTGAAGAAACCCGGATAATGAGCAATCTTCCTGTTTATAATGTCAAGAGGATCCGATTTGTCGTATATTTTCAGGCCGGCCGTTCCGTCGCAGACGAAAATCAGATCGCCGTCGATACCGAGCCCGTGAGGGTTGTACAAAGGATATGACTTCACAAGATAAGGACTTGTGATTGAAGAAATATCAATGACCTCAAGCAGGTTCTGCCCATTGGCACATCTTGTGCCCGTACGAAGTGTAACATATGCATAGTTTTCATCGGCTACAACCGGATCGCAGGAGGAAATATGATCGTAATGAGATACCTGAACCGGCTTAGTTGCATCCGCAACATCATAGATCAGCATTCCGGTTGTTGTCCCGACAAACAATTTTTCCCCGAGCAGAAAGAGTGTTTCCATATTGCGTGAAACATTTATGCTGTCGACGATACTCATTTCCTCAGCTTCCGCCACATCAACGGTCTTCATCATCCAGGGATGGGCAATAAGATAAAGATAGTTGTCATTCAGCATGAATCTTGCCATTGAGCCTGCTGTTCCGGCTCCGGCCGACAAGTTTCCACCTGCGTCAGCATTTGCCAGAAACATCATTTCCCCCCTGTATATATACTTGTTCCAGTTGCTGCCGGGCTCGCGCTCCTCGGTGACAGTTCTGACTTCCCAGTCGATTATAACGCCCTGTGTCTTGTCTACCATTGCATAAGGGTACCAGCCGTCTCCTTCAGGAACAACCTCGGGAAACACGTTCTCGATCCTGCCGGTTTCAACCGGATTTTCAATATCGCTTATATCAATTGCAACAAGATCGATATAACTGTCGGCAAAAAGAATATTCCCCCTTATTGCCATATCAACATTTCCCATTATTTCGTAAAATGCCTTTTTAATTGGATTGGCAGGGTCGGAGTTGTCGATTACATGGATGCCTTTGCCCACCTCGTTGACAAAAAGGTAATTATCCTTGAAATAGATCTTTCCAGGACGGGAAATTTCAACAGGGTCGCTCTTTGCGAAGCTTGTACGGAATTCATTGAACGAAAGGTATACCGGCACGTTTGCCTCGTATGTGATCCGTTCCACGGTCTTGTCCGAGCACGAGTACAGAAATGCCGTCAGGACTATAACTATTAGTGATAATCTGACTGTTGTTTTCATGATTGGTTTGGTTCTTTATGGTTTGATATTATTAGAATGTTTTGTTGCTGGTTGCTGGTTGCTGGTTGTGTTACGCGCCCTTTCCATAGTCTATTCTTCGTCCGGATTAATAACCTGCCCGATGAACAGCAGAGTGTTCGTCGTACGTTCGCGTATTGCAAAGATGAATGACTTGTCGATCATGAACTGATTTACGTGCGGACCAACGGATGTAAGTTCAATACCTATTGTCGTTACCGCTGCAGCTTCCGTTCCCTCCTCATCAACATCTACGAAAGTGTTCTGTTTTACGAAACTGACATATATCTGATTGTCGGAGATACCTGAAAGATCTGCCCCGTACGGATCGAAAGCATCAATCATCCCCATGCTGATCAACTGGTCGTTAAGGAATTTCTCGTACGAGAATTTGAACTTTGGCATAGTTACTATTGTTTTGCCGAACTCAGGACTCGCATCGAGGTCGGAGGTGAGCTGATCCCAGACCGGGTATGTAAAGGAAGGATAAAGAGCACTTAGGGTTTCGTCCGGTACAACCACAACCATTGTGAAGTTTGTCTGGCCGTAAGGCATTTCAATTGCCCTGAAGCCGTTGCCGTAAGCAACTTTCGAACCCACTTCGCCCTTCATCGTTGTGACATCCGTTGTGCTTCCGCCGTCGGGATTGAAAGGAAGCTCATCAGTAAGAGACTTGTCAAACTGGTAGCTCCAGTCTCCGTTGAAATAGAGGGCATTCATTATGAACATTACTGCATCTCCTGATATCTCAGTTAATACTTCAGGTATTTTCCCCTTCGTATTGTCGCTGGCCCACTTATTGATTGTGGTTAGGGCTGAAGGAGCTGCAAAATCAAGTCCCTTTACTGTTGCCTTGTAATCATCGCTCATTGTTGCAAGGAACGGAGGTTTTACATTGAATCCGTTGCGGTAGAAGATCGCGTTTGCAAGTGCCAACTTAACCTTCGGGTCGATTGTGATCAACTGTCCGACAAGACTCTTGTAGGCTTCGTTGATTTCTGAAATCGTCATCCCGGA
>CAZKTX010000056.1:15859-16970 GCA_964555805.1 uncultured Rikenellaceae bacterium | reverse complement strand
AGCATTGCTGCCCAGCAGAACATTTTTGAGAAGATCTTCTCAGCCTCTGAAGTTCCTCTCGTGGCTGAAGTAAGCCTTATGAAGGAAAAGGAAGTGCCGCCCGTTGAAGTGATGACGGGCATTGTAGCCCGGATGCAGGAACAGTGGCCGGGAGCGGGGATATCGAATCCGCCGCTTGAAGACAAGATACTGCTCCGGATTGATCCCGACAGGCTGCTGCTGTATGATGTGGAGCCGATGACACTGTACAACACCCTTAAAGCAGCGCTGAACAGGTATAACATTGGTCAGCTGAGGGCATCGTACGAGATCCTTCCGATAGTTCTGTCGGGTAAGGAAAAGCAGGTGAGTGACATTATCTCTACAGAAGATGTTTTGAATAAAACGGGGAAACCTGTTCCTGTAAGGGAACTTGTAAGGATACAGAGAGTCCATGATTACAAAACAATCAGGGGAGGGATGAATGGGGAGTATGTGCCTGTATATATGAATGTTGAAACCAACAGGCCTGCGGACATAACCCGCAGGATACGCAGTATTGCAGGATCGGATCAGAATCTGAATGTAAGCTTCAGCGGATCGCTGATAACAGGGCAGAAGCTTTTCCGGGAGCTTGCGATCATCCTGGTGGTGGCGCTTTTGCTGCTTTATTTCATCCTGGCTGCCCAGTTTGAATCGCTTATACAGCCGCTTATAGTATTGCTTGAGATCCCCATTGACATAGCCGGGGCCCTGTTACTGGTTATGATCTGGGGCGGGACAATCAATATTATAACAATGATAGGGCTTATAGTAATGTCGGGGGTTATAATAAACGACTCAATCCTGAAAGTGGATACTATAAACAATCTCAGGGCAGAAGGACTTGGGTTGAAGGAGGCAATATACAAGGGTGGATCGCGAAGGCTGAAGCCTATAATTATGGTGGCGATGGCATCGATTTTCTCTACTCTGCCGATACTTTTCAGTCAGGGAATGGGTTCTGAACTGCAGCGGCCAATGGCTCTGGCGTTGATAGGAGGGATGTCGCTGGGTACGGTTGTGAGTCTGTTCTTTATACCGCTGGCGTACTGGTATATTTACAGAGGCGGAGGGCACAGGGCGCAGGGCG
>CAZKTX010000056.1:0-15759 GCA_964555805.1 uncultured Rikenellaceae bacterium | reverse complement strand
ATACCGCTGGCGTACTGGTATATTTACAGAGGCGGAGGGCACAGGGCGCAGGGCGTGATGACGAAGAGACTCAAGGACGGAGAGACTAAGGGACTGAGAGACTAAGGACTCAGGGCGTGAAGGCATTTAGGTATCAAGGCTTGAGCACTGAGTCCAGAGTCTTGAGTCTTGTGTCGTGAGTCGTTCTTCTGGTCAAGGCCGGAGGCCTTGCAGTCCAATAGCCCCGGTTACATCCGGGGTGAAAAGCATTCATATGTTGTCAACCCCGGAGTGGGTTGAAGAAGAGAAAGCATACGAAAATTTATCGTAAAACAAAAAGCTGGTTTTTGTTTTACGATAAATAATTGTCCCAAAACGATATGTTTTTCAGTTTCTCGTAACTCACGCCTCATGCCTCACTCCTCAATCCTTTCTGAGGCTTTCATTCCTAACCAACCTTATCCTTGCCGCTAAATACCGGATTATGTAAACAGGTAAATGTGAATCTTAAAACATGACTTTCGAGTTGTTGAATGATCAATTTTTAATAGATTTGTAAAAACATTCCAGATGGATCAACCAGAGGTCAAAAATATCATCCTGAATCACTTAAAAGGATATCATCCGGTTAAGGTTGGAATTTTTGGTTCTTTTGCCAGAGGAGAATATAAGAAAGGAAGCGATATCGATATCCTGATCGAGTTCAAGGAGACTCCTTCTCTGTTGACACTTATTAAATTGGAAAATGAGCTTTCAGAAATTCTTGGCATCAAAGTCGACCTGGTAACAACCGGGGCTTTGACAAACAAGCGAATAAAAAAAAGTATTCAGAAAGACCTTATTAAAATAATGTAATGATTAAGGACGATCTCGCTTACATAGAGAATATTCTTGATTGTATTAGGAAAATTAATGAGTTTAGTAGTGGACTGTCTTTGAAAGAATTCAAGACAAATGAGATGGTTCAGGATGCCATCATCAGAAATATTGAGATTATTGGTGAGGCTTCAAAAAAAATCTCCAAAGAAACAAAACAGATCTATTTTAAGATCCCCTGGAAAGAGATTGCGGGTATGCGGGACAAACTCATTCATGACTATTTGGGTGTCGATGTTACAGTGGTCTGGAATACAATTCATCAAGATATTCCTGTACTTGAGGAACTTATCAGGGAGATAGAAAAATAATCTGGTTGTGCCAGGACGATTCCTTCCTGAATTCGAAAGCAGCCTTCAACCGTTTTGACAATAGACTTTCTCACGCTTCATTACCTATCATTCGACCCGTCTTCAAAACTTACCCCGGTCCGGGAGCCTACATCGGGCTTTGCGACAAACCAGTTACGAGTTTTGATGAATTTTGATGAATATTGACGATATTTTTCTGCAGTCATGTCAGATTTATTTCAGAAATTTATCAGAGGACTTATCGATGATGTGGCAGACAATAATACTATACAGGATGTAAGAGTCTTGGAATTAAAGTGATTCGGATCGAATTTAGAGCAAAACAGTATAATAAAACCCGGGGACCAATAAAATCAATTCATTCATAACTTAAACTGATAATAATGAAAAAGCTTGGTAAATTGAAAGTTAATCCTGAAAAAATTATGGGAAATGAAGAATTAAAAGTCATAAAAGGAGGATATAGTGGAGTATGCGGTGGAGGTGTTTTAACTTGGTGGATTAAAGTATGGTATGTTGGTTTTCTGCTGTTTGAAGGATATGCCTGTGGGACTCAAGATTATATAAAATCAACATATCCAATGCCAAGTTATTCTGTCGATTTCACAGGCCCTTTCTAATATTACCAGTGAGTTGGCATTTATTTAACAATGCTTCTGTTTTAGAAGATTTTAGTTATTTAAACGATTGAACGTGTATTAAATAACGTAGATGAAAATAGATACCAGTATTAAGGTTTTAATACCATTGATATTCATTTTGGGATTGCAGGATTGTAAGAAAACGCCTTCCAATAAAGAAAATCTTGTTTCAATTGATTTAGAGTCAAACATCAAAAACTTTCACAAGATTGAATTAAGTCAGCTAAATGCACAAGTCACTTATCTTCCTTTAAGAAAGGATGATAATCTGGAAATAAGTTATATTTCAAATATTGATGTAACTGCTGACATTATTCTAATAAGCAATTCCGATCTCTGTCTCCTGTTCGATCGAAGTGGTAAAATAATTAAAAAAATAGGTGAAAAAGGGAGAGGGCCAAATGAATATTCTGCAATTGTAAATTCCTGTTTTGGATTTAACAATAATCTTTATGTTCAAAATCTTGGGTATATTCTGGAATACAAAACTGACGGATCATTCGTTAACAGTTTCGATATTAAAAAGGATAAAGATCCACTTTTTTATATGTCATCCTGGACATTAATAAATGACTCCATGTTTTTTGGACAGGTGCCCCTTCCGGGTAGTGGTAATGGCATAATTAAGGCAATTTTATTTGATAAATATGGTCGTACAATTCGGGGATATAAAAATTACATTTTTCTCGATAGGCCCGAGAGTGGATTTTCTTCTTCAGAAGATAGTCAAGCTTCTTTTTACAGATATAATGGCAACCTGTATTTTAAAGAACTGATGAACGATACGTTGTTTTTTCTGACCCGGGATTATAATTTATCTCCCAGAATTTCATTCAAAATTGGAAGATACAGTAAACCGAAAGAATATCGTCAGAAAGGAGATTCTGAAAAAAGTAATCCATTTAACTATGTTTATTTGAGGCATGTCTATGAAATATCTGATTTTCTTTTTTTAGACTGTTCATTTGGATTTCATTCACCTGCAAAGAGGCTTACTCCCAGAGAATTCATGGGAAACCAAATATGGGTAAATACCTCAGATGTTCTTGGTGTGTACAATAAAGCGGACAGGTCATTGAAATTCGTTACCCCGTCGTCAACTGATAATTTTCTCTTCACGACAGGTTTTTACAATGACATTGATGGTGGTCCCAGATTCTATCCATTTAAGCAGGTTAATGATTCCACAATGGTGATGTGGATCGAAGCGAAACAATTAAAAGATCACATTGCCAGCCCGGATTTCAGGGATAGCGAGGCACTATATCCGGATAGGAAAAGACGGCTGGAAGAGATGACAAAAAGTATAAATGAGCTTGATAATCCAATACTTATGTTCGTTACATTTAAGAAGCACATTGACTGATCAAT
The DNA here is from genome assembly GCA_964555805.1 of uncultured Rikenellaceae bacterium. Taxonomy (GTDB): domain Bacteria; phylum Bacteroidota; class Bacteroidia; order Bacteroidales; family VadinHA17; genus LD21. Next base: position 12,581 of record CAZKTX010000056.1, on the reverse strand, counting down.
CTGGATTAACAATAAAACACTGGTTAAAATGCGGCTAATGCTGTGAACAACAGAGATAGTGGAAGCACTAAATTATTTCATTCATAACTTAAACAAATTATCATGAAAAAGCTTGAAAGATTACAGCCAATGGGATACATGGCTGCCCGGAATTATGCTGATTGTATTTATTAATGTGATTACATGGGTTGGCAAACAGTCTGAAAGAAACGGATAATCCGGTTTTGGTACTGGTCAGGCTTAAGAAATAATGCAGATGAGCGTCAAGGCGTGAGGGCATTAAGGCGCCAACAGACATGGCGCCCTGACGGGGCTCCGGAGGAGTGACATGTTTTTATCCGTACAGTAATGAAAATTTATTGTATAACAATAACCAGCTTATTGTAAAATGACAATTAATTTACCTAAAACGATATGTTATTCAGTTCCTCACACCTCACCCGCACGCCGCTCTTTCACACACAAAATTAGTTGCAAGACTAATAATTAAGTTGTAATTTGGTGGGGATTCAAACTAACCAACTGATATGACAACGAAATACATGTTTTTGCTTATCGCAGCATTACTTCTGTCCAACTGTAAAGGCAGGCAGGATTCTCCGGTTACGACAATAGACGTTCTGTCACCGGGCGGGACAGAAATACATAACCTTTCAGAAATTGCTGCAGATATCCGTTACATTCCGCTCGAAACTAATCCGGATGCCTTTATGAGATTCGTCGGGAGCCTTAAAGAGGGGAACGGGAAGTTTTACATAAACACAGTGCTGGAACTTCTATGTTTCGACAAAACTGGTAAATTCCTGTACAAGCTTGAACAACAGGGCAGAGGTCCGGGGGAATATACATACCTGTCGGATTATGACATCAAGCCCGAAAAGAACCAGGTAATAGTGCTGACAAGAGGCAAATTGTTTTTCTACAATGAAACAGATACGGGCTTTAATCTGCAAAAACAGCTTGATCTGAAAATGCAGCCCAACTATGTCGATTTCTTTCCGGATCAGGACAATATTCTCCTTTCATTCTCAGCATCGACAGGAGAGAATAAATACCAGTGCGTGGTAATAGATCCTGACGGTGATACTCTTTCTATAAGGCCTAATTCATATAAGTTTACCAGGAATTCGAGAGTGGTGATGGGCTTCAGTTCCGACAATATCATTAACAAGCAAAATGAAACGATAAGGATCAAGGGATTTCTGAATGATACAATCTATACCATAAACAGGGAGTATGAATTTGTTCCTTTTATGATACTTAATTGCGGCGGCAAAAGCATCACGACCGATTTCCTGGCAAATGTACCTGCTCCCACAACGGAGTCGGGAAAAAGTCCTGCCGCTGATTTCCTTGCTCTGTCAGAGATCCTTGAGACTGAGAAATACCTTATGTTCAGGTATTATTACCAGGAAAACGCCAAATGGATTATGGTGGATAAAAAAACCAGCCAGACCATTTCTTTTGACGGAAAGGAACTTCTGAAAGATGATATTTCAGGAGGCGTAAACATCGAGCCCAAATTCGTTTGCAACGGGATCATCTATGGATGGACCGATGCCATGAAGCTGAAAAGCCATCTTTCAGGCGAAGGTTTCCGCGGTGCTGAAGTTTTGAATCCTGCCCGAAAGTCTGAACTTGAAAGGCTTGCAGCTACACTTAAGGAAGATGATAATCACCTGCTTATTGCAATTACTCCAAAAGAATAAGGTTGCAGCTATGGAGAATCGAAAGCCAGAGATCCTGAAATGAGGGAGGAGCTCAGGAAACCTGCCGACTCGCTCAATAAGAATGACAATAAGTTTCTCCTAATGCCGGGTTGCTAAGAATAAGTCCTGCGTCTTGCGTCTTGCATCATTTCCCTATCTTTGCCATATGGCAACGACCCTGAACAGCATTGCAGTAAAACTGCTTTCGATCCCGATCCATTTTTACCGGTATGCAATATCGCCGCTTCTTAGGCCGTCGTGCCGTCATGTACCCTCCTGTTCTCAGTATGCACTTGATGCACTCCGGATGCATGGCCCGGCAGCGGGTCTTCTCATGGCAACAGGAAGAATTCTGAGGTGCAGGCCCGGGGGAACTCACGGATACGATCCCGTACCCAGGTTCAGATTTAAAAAATACGGGCTCTTAACGCATCATAAAAAATGCAACCGTCTTAAACACTGATTTTTCAGACTGACCGAACGGAGAACAACCCACCCCTGCCATTTTTTACCCCCTGCCCCCTAAAGGGGGTTTAAGAACTAATAATGAGCGATATACAAGTCAGAGAATTATCCACCCTTAGATAGTTTGCTGTTTTGGGATCGAAAGCTTCTTCGAGGCTATATATATCATTCAATGTGTCCCCCGTAAATAGTTGTAATCCAATAGACTAAAGCCCCCCTTTAGGGGGGATGGGGGGTAAACAAAAAGCGGAATCGTACAATGTTCTGACTTGCAACAAGACGTGTACAAAGATTAGCCGACGAAGGGATCCGTTTTGTTCAGACCGCACGACCGCATGACTGCATGACTGCACGACTGCACCGCACACCCCTAAAAGTTCAGATCTTCCCTCAACTGCTGATATCCCGTCCTGCTGACAGGCAGCTTGTCGCCCGACTGCAGGATGGCAATATGGTTGTCTTTTCCGTAAGGCTCGATCCGCTTAATTTCCTCAACCCTTACTATATATGACCTGTGGATCCTTACGAAATCCAATTTTGGGAGGTTGTCCTCATAGAATTTCATTGTCTGCTGCTTGAGCGCCTTCCCGTTTGCATGGTGGATCATCACATAGTCATCCTGTGCCTCCACAAACCTGATCTGATCAACAGGTATAAGGTTAATTGCATTTCCCTTGCGAACTACAACTCTGTTTACAGGTGAAGCGTTCTCGGGCTGCTTCTGAAGGAGTTCACTGGCCGGCTTAAGGTTTCCCGCACCGCTCTGTATCTTGTCGGCGGCTTTTTTAACTGCTTCAAGGAACCTTCTTTTCTGGAAAGGCTTCAGGAGATAGTCTACAGCGTTGAGTTCAAAAGCTCTTATTGCAAACTGGTCATAGGCGGTTGTGAAGATGATTTCCGGCTTTTCGGTCATCACCTCCACAAGTTCGATGCCTGTAAGCCTTGGCATCTGGATGTCGAGAAAGACAAGGTCGGGCTTCAGTGTCGAAATTGTTTTGAGGCCGCTGAAGCCGTCTGAGCATTCGGCGATCACTTCGATATTATCAAGTTCGCTGAGATAGTGCTTAATAATATCTCTTGCCGGGGCTTCATCTTCGATGATGACGGTACGGATCTTTTCCATATACAATTCAATAAACAATAACAAATTTATTCTATTTCCCCTTAATCACCTGCCTGCCGGTATAAAAAGAGTTACAGTGTAAATACCGTTTTCCTTTGAAGTTTTAAGCGAGGCTTGTTTTGAATATACAAGGTCGAGCCTTCTCGACACGTTTATAAGTCCGGTCCCTGTGCCTTTTGACGGTGTTGTGGCCGGGTCGTAATTATTGCTGATGACGATTTCAAGGAATCCGTTATTGCATTTCACGTTTGTTCTGATGTTCACGCGTTCGGTGCTTTCATACACTCCATGCTTTATTGCATTTTCATAAAGCGGCTGCAGGATCATAACCGGCATCAGTATATCGAGGCAGTATTCTTCGATATTTTCTTCGGTCGAAAGCCTGTCGCCGAATCTGACCTTCTCGATTTCAAGGTATAATCGCAGGTTTTCGAGTTCGCTCCTGAGTGAGACGGGTTGTTCGTCTTTTTTTGAGAGGGCGTAGCGCATGAAATCGGACAGTTTGATTACCATATCCCTTGCCTTGTCGGGATTTGTTATTGTGAGTGAACTGACAGAGTTCAGGCTGTTAAAGAGGAAATGCGGATTAATCTGCGATCTCAGCATTTTCAGTTCTGTCTCTTTAACAAGGCTTTCAAGCTTTGCTTCCCTTGCATTTTTCTCCGAAAGGTTTTGCAGGCTTTCAAAAAGGTAATATACAAGGATGATTATTCCGAAGATGAAAACCCCGGTACCGATCCTGTAGGGGAAAGTTGTATTCCAGTAAGCGGGGTAATCGTTCTCCCGGATCAGGATGGCTGTCATGAAGTATTTGTTGATGAGGATCCAGAGCGAAACGGATATTACACCGCTCAGAATGAAGTTGCCGATAACCTGCATGTTTTTATTGCCGCTTGCATTGAAGAATTTGAAGGGATACCAGAGCGACAGGCCTATTCCTGCGTAGATTACAAGCGATACGATGCCATCGGGGATTGCTACCCTTGTGAAGCTTCCATAGGCGAAGTAGTAAAGAAGCAGCTGGCCAGCCGTAATAAACAGCCAGGCCAGCCACCATATTATAAATCTTGTCCGGTTATTTAAAATAGGATGCTTCATTCAGTGCAGTTGTTTCAATAGCTTTTTATCTCGCCTCCTCCGAACACAACGGCGCCCCTTATTACAAGGTGTTTGGCCGGGTCGACTGTTCTGCCAGGTCTCAGTTTTCGCGAATCGCTGAATCCGCCGAGAACCGGTGTGACTTCAATAGTTACATGCCAGTCGTCGGGTACGATAAGTGTGGCTCCGCCGAATACACAGGCGATCTCGAGTTCTGACACTCCGGGTGCGAGTTCGGCTCTTGTAAGGTCGAGTTCCAATCCCCCGAACACGGCTGTAATTTTTCCACCCCTGAAGTTCTTTGAAACAATCTGTCTTTCACCGCCGCTGAACACCGAGACATAATCGACGAAGTCATCGCCCGATGTGCCTTTCTGGCCTGTAATTGAGTGGCTCCAGCTGCCCCGCCGTGATACTATGAAAATGATACCCACAATTATGAAAATTGAAGGCCAGAACATGTTATACATATGGAATGTTTCCCTGAATATCAGGGGGATCATGAAAAAGCCTCCCACAGCCATTACAATAATTCCGGCTGTTTTCTCGGTGGCCCCGAGTGTCATCACGAGACCAATTGTAACAAGGAGCATCGGCCAGCTGAATACTACATTATCAATGAAATCGGGAAAGAATCCCGTATTCCTGATCACAAGAAAAAGTCCGGCAAGGACCATTATGACACCAATAATTACCCTGTTGCTGGGGTTATGACGGAGCGGCTGCATCTGAGAGCCGTCTTCTTTCAGTTTACCGCTGTTGTCCCTGAAGTCATCCATTGTTTCCATTTTGTTGCAGATTATAAAGTTATAATTGTTTTTTGTTTCTTTTAATAAAAGATGAAGCTATAAATACAATCCCGACAAGTATTATAAGTGATGGCCAGTAAATGGTTCTTACAAGTTCAGGGATCTGGTAATCTCTGTTTTCAATAAAGAACCATGAGCCTATCGCTATCATTACAAGTCCGCCCGTGACCTGGAGATTCAGGAGAAGCAGGACGCCTATAAAGACAAGCATGGTTTCCCAGGTGAAATAATCTCTTACGCTTCCCAGGTTGAGAAGATCGTTTGTGGCGACAAGCATTGCAAGACCGAAGGTTATCAGAAACAGGCCGAAGCCGATTTGCGGGTGAAGTTCCTTATCCCTTTTTGGAAAATGATCCTTGTGTGTCATGGCGTTAATTGTTTTCTGAGTCAAAAATACATTTACAATAAACAGGGCGCCACATAAAATCGGTAAGCTGCGGGAAATTACCGGCAGATGGTCTTAAAAGAGGACTGGTGTTACTTTTTTGTTCATAATTTTTTTAATTGGATAAGGATTTATATTTTTGCACACCAAATTTCATACAGATGCTTCGTAATTTTACAATACCGGTCGGAGGGAGCAGGAGCGGGCATCATGTGTATGAATTTGTTATTGACAAATCGTTTTTTGACCTGTTTGAGGAATCTGAGATTAAGGAAGGCGAACTTGAAGCAGTCGTTGATGTTGACCGGGATTCGACGCATGCTGATATTGTTTTCACGATCACCGGTAAGGTAAGGATCTGTTGCGACAGGTGCCTGGGTATGTTCGATCACCCGGTCAGCTCCGGCAACCGGCTGCTTGTAAGGTATGGCAGTGAGAGAGATGACAGTGATCCTGATTTGATTACCCTTCCTCATGATGAAAACGAGCTGGATCTGAAGCAGTATCTTTATGAATTTATTCATCTTGCGCTTCCGATCCGGAGAACGCATCCTGACGATGCGAACGGGAACAGCACCTGTGATCCCGTGATGCTTGAGAAGCTCAGGGAACATCTTATAGATGAGGAGGCAGGAGAAAATCCCGGATGGGAAGAATTAAGGAAATTAATGAATGACAATTAAAAAAGAGTAAAATGGCACATCCCAAACACAAACATTCAAAGACCAGGAGAGATAAGCGCAGGACTCATTACAAAGCAACTGCCCCCACAACGGCCGTCTGCTCCAACTGCGGATCTTCTGTACAGTATCACAGGGTATGTCCTGAGTGCGGTTTTTACAGAGGCAAGCTGGCTATTGCGAAAAAGGCAACTGCCTGAGTTTAATAACCAAACCTGATTAGCTATGAATATCGGCGTAGATATCATGGGCGGGGATTACGCACCTTACGCTGTGGTGGAGGGTGTTGTGGATTCTCTTGAACACCTCTCGGCCGATGACACCCTGATACTTCTGGGCGATGAAAAAGCCATAGTTGAAAAGCTTGGCGGGATGAATGTCTCATCGCCGCGGCTGAAGATCGTTCCCACAACTGAGGTTATTGAAATGGGTGATCACCCGGCGCGTGCGTTTTCCCAGAAAAAGGACTCAAGCATAGCAGCAGGCTTCAGGATGCTGAAGGAGGGCGGGCTTGATGGTTTCTGCAGTGCGGGGAATACGGGCGCCATGCTTGTAGGGGCAAGTTATACTGTGAATGTGATTCCGGGTGTTTTCAGACCGGCCCTTGCAACAATGCTGCCATGTGTCGACGGGCGCAACTCGGTAATGCTCGATGTGGGCCTCAATCCTGACAGCAAGCCCGACGTTCTTCTGCAGTATGGTATCCTTGGCAGTCTTTATGCCAAATTTGTTCTGTCGATCCCCGAGCCCAATGTGGGGCTCCTGAACATAGGAAAGGAAGAAACAAAGGGGACCGCAAATGTGAAGGCAGCCTATGAGCTCATGAAGGATCATCCCGGGCTGAATTTTGCCGGCAACATTGAGGGCCACTCGCTTTTCCATGAGGACATTACCGATGTGCTTGTCTGCGACGGTTTCATTGGCAATATTGTTCTGAAGCAGGCTGAGGCGATTTATATGCTGTCAAAAAAAATTCATGTTGCCCACCCGTTTTTCGAACGGATGAATTTTGAGAATATCGGAGGAACTCCGATTGTGGGAATCAACGCCAACGTTGTTATTGGCCACGGTATTTCGAAGCGGAAAGCCATTATGAATATGATCCTTCAGACACGGGCGGTTGTGAAGGCAAATCTTGCGAAGAAGATTATAGAAGCAATCTGAAAATTATGGGGAAAATCAGAGCTGTCATAACCGGCATCCATGCATGGGTTCCGGAATACAGGCTGACGAATTTCGAACTCTCGAAGATGGTTGACACTTCGGATGAATGGATCATGCAGAGAGTCGGGATAAAGGAAAGACGTATCCTCAAGGGTGAGGGTCTTGGCACCTCGGATCTTGCGGAACACGCTGTCAGGGGCCTGCTCGAAAAGACAGGCACTTCGCCCGAAGAGGTTGATCTGCTGATCTGCGCCACTGTTACTCCCGATATGTCCTTCCCTGCAACCGCGAATATAATCTCCGACAAGGTCGGAATAAAGAATGCATTCAGTTTTGATCTGGGCGCCGCCTGTTCAGGATTTCTGTTTGCCCTGCAGACGGCCTCAGCATATATTTTTACAGGCAAGTTTAAAAAGGTAGTCGTGGTGGGAGCTGATAAGATGTCATCCATAACTGACTACACCGACCGTACAACCTGCCCGCTTTTCGGCGATGCCGCAGGGGCGGTCCTGCTTGAACCTACAAGGGAGGATTACGGAATAATGGACTACATCCTTCACACCGACGGATCAGGCAGGAAATACCTCCACATGAAAGCGGGGGGATCGGCAAAGCCGGCCTCTCATGAGACTATTGATGCCGGGGAACATTTCATTTACCAGGAAGGGCAGAGCGTATTCAAGTTCGCAGTGGTTAAAATGGCCGATGTTGCTGCCGAAATAATGGTAAGGAACAAGCTCAAATCAGACGATATTGCCTGGCTGGTCCCACACCAGGCCAACCTCAGGATAATAGATGCCACCGGCAGAAGGATGGGGCTTCCCCCTGAAAAGGTAATGGTGAACATTGAGAATTACGGAAATACAACCGCCGCCACAATTCCACTGTGCCTCTGGGAATATGAAAAGAAACTCAAAAAAGGGGATAAGATAATTCTTGCGGCCTTCGGAGGAGGCTTCACATGGGGATCGGTCTATCTCAAATGGGGCTACGATCCGGCCCTTTAAATTATTCTTGCCTGCAATAGTTTTTATGTTTGTGAGTTATTATGTTTGTAAGCGTAATCATGAGAAAAAATGGCAAAATTCAACGAACCGGAGAATAACGCGGTAAATCTGATAAGTAACGGCACCGAAATCACAGGTGACATTAAGTCGAACGGCGACATAAGGATAGACGGATTTCTGTCCGGCAACCTTACAACAAAGGGGAAAGTTGTAATAGGCCCGACAGGTAAAGTAAAGGGGGAAGTCTATTGCAAGAACTCGGAAGTATCCGGATCGGTTGAGGGCAAAATATGTGTAAGCCAGTTGCTGACACTTAAGGCTGATTCAAAAATTACCGGAGAAATTCTTACTTTCAAGCTTTCAATTGAACCGGGAGCAAAATTCACCGGAAACTGCAAAATGAGTGAAAGCGAAAATAATGAACCAGCAAGCTTCGCCAAAGAAAAAGAATCAGAAAGAGCCGGAGAAAAAGCCGGTAAGTGACGGGCTGTATAACTTTGCAAAGTACTCCGGGATGGCCTTTCAGATGATGGCCATCATTCTTGTAACTACATGGGGCGGAGTCAAACTTGATAAGGTGCTTAAGCTTGAGACCCCGGTTTTTACAATTGTTCTGTCGCTCCTTGGTGTTTTTGCCGCTATTTATACTTCTCTCAGGGATTTCATAAAAAAATAACCCGTTTAATCTTGAAGGATTTCAGAAAGTGGTTTGTCTGGCTGCTGCTCCTGGATGCAGCGGTTTTTATTACAGGTTATGGCGTCAGGTACCTGTCAGGGATTTCATTCCCTTTCGGAGAACTGGCCGTTCCGGCTCTGTCGTTCACTTTCATCTCGGTTGTTATTATGATCGTTTTCTTCACGGGAGTGAAAAAGGATCAGGCAGCAAGGACAATGCATATCCTTGTGGCTATAAGTCTTAAGCTGCTGCTCGAACTTGTTCTGGCGCTGGTTTGGTTCTTTATTGCCAAAAAAACCTCCCATACAGCTTTGTTTTTGTTTTTTGTATTATATTTACCGTTCACGGTGTTCACAACGTTTACCATGTTTAACACCTTAAAAACCAAATCTTTATAAAATCAAAATCGATTTGAAAAGGATATTTTTTGCGGGACTTCTGTTTGTTTTTCTTGCCGTACCCGGTTTCCACGCCCTGGGACAGGAAGCTCATTCCGGCGTTGAAGCAGAAGAGGAATTCAATGCGAGCTCATTCATACTTGAGCATATCTCCGATTCTCACGAATGGCATATAATGACTAAAAAGAACGGGGAAAGCGTGGCTCTTTATCTACCTGTGATTCTTTATTCAAAGGGCAGCGGGTTGCATGTATTCTCATCAAGGAAACTTGCCCACAGTCATGAATATAACGGATTCCGTATCGAAGGAGAAGGCGATCTGGAAGGCAGGATAGTAAAGGTGAAGTCGGACGGGACTGTTGACCTTGAAAACATGCCTCTCGACTTTTCAATCACAAAGACGGTTCTGGGGATGATGGCTGCCGCTCTGATTGGCCTGTGGCTCTTCCTGGCGCTTGCGCGGTCATATAAAAAGACCGGGATAAGTCATCCCAAAGGTATTCAGGGTTTCCTGGAACCGATTGTTCTTTTCGTCAGGGATGATATTGCAATTCCTAATATAGGAGAGAAGAAAGCCGGGAAATTCATGCCTTACCTGCTTTCGGTCTTCATCTTCATTCTGATAAACAACCTGATGGGGCTGGTTCCGTTCCCGCCGCCATTCGGCGCCAATGTCACAGGTAACATTGCAATTACATTGGTTCTGGCGCTTTTCACATTTTTTATGATTCAACTGAACGGCAACAAGACATACTGGAAGCACATTTTTGCAGCGCCGGGTGTTCCTGCCTGGCTCCTTCCGATCATGATTCCGGTTGAGCTCATAGGGATGATCTCAAAGCCATTTGCACTGATGGTCCGACTGTTTGCGAACATTACAGCCGGTCATATAATTGTCCTCAGCCTGGTTTCCCTGATCTTTATATTCAAGTCGCTGGCTGTGGCTCCGGTTTCAATCTTATTCGTGATATTCATGGATTGCCTCGAACTTCTGGTGGCATTCCTTCAGGCATATGTTTTTACTCTGCTGTCGGCCCTGTTTATAGGAATGGCAGTTGTGGAGGAACATCATTGATAGTTTTTGTTTAATTAATAGTTAAAGTTATGACAGGTACATTGGCAGCAATCGGAGCAGGGCTCGCAGTTATCGGAGCAGGTCTCGGTATCGGTAGGATCGGCGGATCAGCTATGGAAGCGATAGCCCGGCAGCCTGAAGCTGCAACAAAAATTCAGTTGGCAATGATTATTTCGGCAGCTCTTATTGAAGGAGTTGCTCTCTTTGCCGTTGTTGTTGCTCTTATTGCCTAAAAGAATTGAAATCCTTCAACGGTTGGTTGAAGGATTTCTTTATTTGAATCATTAAAAACACAAAATATGATCTTAGCAAGTAATAGTCTGACAACTCCCGCGATCGGGACACTCTTCTGGACTGTTGTGATATTCACTATGTTTTTTCTTATTCTCACCAAATTTGCGTGGAAACCGATTCTGAATATGGTAAAGCAGAGGGAGGAGATGATCAAGGGATCGCTTGCCTCGGCAGAGAAGGCAAGGAAAGAGATGGTAAAGCTCCAGAGCGACAATGAGGCAATCCTCAAGAAAGCCCGCGAGGAACGCGAGTCAATTCTCAAGGAAGCCAGGGAGGTCCGCGACAAGATGATAGCCGAAGCCAAAGGAAAAGCCTCGGAGGAGGCTGATAAGATAGTCGAAAAGGCCAGAACGGGAATTGAAAGGGAAAAAGCCCTGGCGCTTGCCGATATAAGGGAACAGGTTGCAAGCCTGTCTGTGGATATAGCCTCAAAGCTTCTCAGCGAAAAACTGAGCCATACAGGGGAGCAGGGCAAGCTTATCGACCATTACCTGAAGGATATTGATCTTAAAAAGAACTAAACGGCTAAGTGAGTAATGAACGAAAGCAGAATTTCGGTACGATATTCAAAAGCGCTTTTCCAGTCGGCTCTCGAAAAGAATATTCTCGACACGATTAATCAGGATATGGTTCTGATTGGTGAGATTTGCACAATTCCGGAAGTAAGGGAACTATTAAAAAATCCGGTGATCCGGCCTTCAAAAAAGACGGAAGCGCTAAAAGGCATTTTCGGGAAGGAGATTCATCCTCTCACCCTGTCGCTTGTCGATCTTGTTGTCGGAAACGGAAGGGAACGTTATCTTCCTTCAATTGCAAGGGTATTTGTGCATGAGACCAAAAAGCACAGGGGAGTCACCGAATCGGTGCTTACAACGGCAGTTAAAATTGATCCTGAACTCAAGAAGCAGGTGTCGGGCATGATTGAAAAACTGCTTGAAACAAAAGTCGATCTTAAGGAAAACATTGATGAATCGATAATTGGCGGATTCATTCTTAAGGTTGAGGATAATTATGTTGATGCAAGCATCAGGAACAAGTTAAGGAAGATACGGTCGGAGTTAGTGACCGGGACCTTTGAGAGACATATTTAACCATAAAGGAATTATAAGCAATAGTATATGGCAAGTATTAAACCAGCAGAAGTTTCAAAAATCCTCAGACAGCAGCTTGAAGGCATACAGACCGGCGTTGAACTTGAAGAGGTCGGCACTGTCCTGGAGGTTGGCGACGGTATCGCCCGCATTTACGGATTGTCAAATGCAGAGTCGAATGAGCTGATAGAGTTCGAGAATGGCATTGAAGCAATTGTGTTAAACCTTGAAGAGGACAATATTGGTGCTGTTCTTCTCGGGCCGACAGAGGAGATAAACGAAGGCGACATTGTTAAACGCACAGGTAGGATAGCCTCAATAAATGTTGGAGAAGGCTTATTGGGAAGGGTTATCTCACCTACGGGCCAGCCGCTTGACGGTAAGGGACCCGTTGAAGGTGAAGTTTTTGAAATGCCCTTTGAAAGAAAGGCTCCCGGAGTAATCTTCCGTCAGCCTGTAAAGCAGCCCCTTCAGACGGGTATAAAGGCAATCGACGCTATGATCCCCATTGGAAGAGGTCAGCGTGAGCTTATAATCGGTGACCGCCAGACGGGAAAAACTGCAATTGCAATTGATACAATAATCAACCAGCGCAGTAATTTTGAAA
>CAZKTX010000055.1:0-17225 GCA_964555805.1 uncultured Rikenellaceae bacterium | reverse complement strand
TTTCCAAGTTCCCTCAATGCCTCTGATTCGGCAGTCCGGAACCATTCCTCACCCCTTTTTGAAAATATTTCTGAAACTGACATCCCATTTTTCATTTCAATAAGCTCATCGAGATCGGCAAATGACCAGTTCAGGCGGGAAGCGAGCTTCCTTCCCGCGGTGGTCTTACCGCTGCCCATGAATCCTATAAGGAATATCTTGTCAGTATTCTGCATCAGAGTTCCAACTTCATCTGCGCCGGATCTGGTGGCTTGTCGTTATGTGGTTGTTCGTCCTCCTGCTCATCCTCAACCGGCGGCTGTGATTCCTTTTTTACTACAGGTTCAATTTCCTGAATATTATCGACCATAAAGCTCGTCAGACGCCTGCCTTTGGCCTTGTAGCTCTTGACACCAATGAATTCGGAAACCTCAATAATCTCATTGGTACGGTCCTTGTGCTTGCCCCCGAACCGGATCTCGAAGCGCGGATACTCCACCTCGGTTATGCTTATAAGCTTTGATTCGGGGTTCTCATTTATGAAGCAAAGAGGTTTTTCAGATTCTTCAATTAAGAATCGCTTAACATAATAGAACTTCTGTTCGGCATCCCAGTAAGCTGCTGAGTAGACTGCTCCCTGACGGTATTTCTCTATTATAAGGATATTCTCCTCAAAATGGTTTGTGAGGTCAAATCCGGTTACCCTGAAGAAACCGTTCCTTGTGATTACAAGGATTTTGTCGTCAGCGCTGAATTCGCCAAGATATTGTCCCCGCCCGTCGACGTTCAGCCTGAAAACTGCATCGTCGAACCATATCTTACGTCCTCCAAGAGTCGATACTCCTTTTTCCTTCAGCGCTATCTTATGAATTGAATTCCGGGTCAGGATGTTTCCCATTGAAGTTTTTCCCTTTATAGCAAGCTGGCCGAAGTCAAATTCAAAAATCAGCTTTTTCAGCCTTGCCTTCGGCTTATGGTGGACCTTGATAACTTCGGCCTCCCCGTTGGGATTGGCGCTGAAGTAAAGGATCCTGGAACCCGGGACTCCCCTTGTAAGGTTATATTCCTTGTCGCGTGTCAGTCCCGATATTGCACATCTTTTAATATAGTAAGGTCCGTCCTTCCCGTCCTGGTAAACAATATTGTATATTGTGCGTTCATCATTTTTCCGGAATACCTGTGCATAGATGGGGTCGTTGCCGACGAAGATCTTATCGGCGACTTTAGTGATGAGATAGCTGCCATCCTTCCTGATAACGATTATATCGTCGATGTCGGAGCACTCGCAAAGGAACTCATCCTTTTTCAGTCCGGTTCCGATAAAGCCCTCCTTGTAGTTAATATAAAGCCTTGCATTATTGGCAACAACCTTTGTGGCCAGGATTGTGTCGAAGCTCCTTATCTCGGTTTTTCTTTCCCTGCCTTTGCCGTATTTCTTTTTTATCTGCTTGAAATAATTGATTGCGAAGGGAATCAGATTCTTCAGGTGGTTCCTGACCTCATCCATCTCAACATCAAGGGCTTTTATATGTTCATCCGCCTTTTTGGCGTCATACTTTGATATCCTTTTGATCTTGATCTCGGTGAGCATGATTATATCATCCCTTGTGATATCCCTCAACAGTCTTTTTCTGAATGGTTTGAGGCCGTTGTCGATTGCCGTTATAACCGCTTCCCATGTTTCGCACTCCTCGATATCCCTGTATATCCTTTCCTCGATAAATATCTTCTCGAGCGATGACATGTGCCATTCCTCCATAAGCTCCGACAGTCTGATCTCAAGTTCCATTTTCAGGAGTCGTACAGTGTTGTCGGTCGAGAACTTCAGGATTTCGCTTACCCCCATGAAGGAAGGTTTGCTGCCGGTAATCACACAGGTATTGGGAGAAATGGAGTATTCGCAATCAGTCAATGCATACAGGGCATCGATTGTTTTGTCGGGCGATATTCCCGGCATGAGATAAACCACTATCTCTACATGGGAGGAAGTGTTGTCATCGATTTTCCTGATCTTGATCTTTCCCTTTTCGTTTGCCTTTATAATCGAATCGATAAGGCTTGTAGTAGTTTTGCCGAAGGGGATCTCTGTTATTACAAGCGCCTTTTTGTCAATCTTGTCGATCTTTGCCCTTATCTTAACCACACCTCCCCGCTGGCCGTCATTGTATCTTGATACATCGATCATACCTGCGGTGGGGAAATCGGGGTAGAGAACAAATTCCTTACCCTGCAGGTAATCGATTGAAGCATCAATTATCTCGTTGAAATTATGCGGGAGTATTTTTGAGGCAAGGCCGACAGCAATTCCTTCCACTCCCATCGCAAGAAGCAGCGGGAATTTGACAGGCAATGTGACAGGTTCCTTGTTTCTTCCGTCGTAGGAGAGTTTCCATTCGGTGGTTTTCGGGTTGAAGACAACGTCGCCTGCAAATTTCGACAGGCGGGCTTCTATGTAACGGGGGGCAGCCGCACCATCGCCTGTCAGAATGTTTCCCCAGTTACCCTGGGTGTCAACCAGAAGATCCTTCTGCCCGAGCTGTACAAGTGCATCACCTATTGAAGCATCTCCATGAGGGTGGAACTGCATTGTATGGCCAATAATATTGGCAACCTTGTTGAAACGTCCGTCATCCATTCTTTTCATCGAATGGAGTATACGCCGCTGGACGGGTTTCAGTCCGTCGTGAAGATGCGGAACGGCACGTTCGAGAATCACATATGATGCATAGTCGAGGAACCAGTCCTGGTACATCCCTGACAATGCCGTCACCGAGTGCATTGCAGCTGAGCCCTGACCAATATCATCTTTATCCTCAGGCCTGTCCGGTTCAAGATCCAGATCTTCCATCCTCTGAATATCCTCTTTTATCTTTTATACTTCCTGCTCAACGAGATCCTCTTCAACCCTGAGGTTCTCAATTATAAAATCCTGTCTGTCGGGGGTATTTTTCCCCATGTAGAACTCAAGATAGCCGTTCACGGTGTCATTCTTCTTCATCCTGACAGGTTCTAGCCTCATATCCTTCCCAATGAAGTGTTGAAACTCATCGGGAGAAATCTCTCCCAGACCCTTGAACCTTGTAATTTCCGGGGCAGGGCCCAGAGCCTTGATGGCCTTTGCCTTCTCATCCAGGGAATAGCAGTATCTTGTTTCCTTCTTGTTCCTCACTCTGAAGAGAGGTGTCTGAAGGATATACACATGTCCTTTTCTTACAAGATCGGGGAAGAACTGGAGGAAGAAAGTGAGGAGGAGGAGTCTGATATGCATGCCGTCGACGTCGGCATCAGTTGCAATTACAACGTTGTTGTAGCGGAGATCATCCATTCCGTCCTCAATGTTCAGGGCAGCCTGAAGCAGGTTGAATTCCTCGTTTTCGTAAACAATCTTCTTTGTCAGACCGTATGTATTCAGCGGTTTTCCTCTCAGGCTGAAGACAGCCTGTGTTTCAACATCGCGCGATTTTGTTATTGAACCGCTGGCGGAATCTCCCTCGGTTATAAATATAGTTGACTCGAGTTTGCGGGGATCGTTTGTACTGAAATGAATCCTGCAGTCGCGGAGCTTCCTGTTGTGGAGGCTTACTTTCTTCGCCCTTTCCCTTGCAAGCTTCTGGATCGATGAAATTGCTTTGCGCTCCTTTTCCGAATCCTGAATCTTCTGGAGAAGGATTTTTGCCGTCTCGGAGTTCTTGTGGAGATAATCGTCGAGTTGTTTTCTGACAAATTCGCCGATGAAATTCCTTACAGAAGGGCCCTGCGGCCCCATATCCCTTGAACCCAGTTTTGTCTTTGTCTGCGATTCGAATATGGGTTCTTCAACTTTAATGCTGATCGCGGCAATTACTGATGCCTTGATGTCGGAAGGATCAAAGTCCTTTTTATAAAAATTATGGATCGTTTTAACAAATGCCTCCTTGAATGCAGCCAGGTGTGTTCCCCCCTGTGTTGTATTCTGCCCGTTGACAAAGCTGTAGTAATCCTCTCCGTATTGTGATCCATGAGTGAATGCCACCTCGATATCCTCTCCCTTAAGGTGGACGATCGGATATAAGCCCTCCTTGCTCATGTTTTCATTCAGAAGGTCAACGAGGCCATTTTTGGAGAAGAATTTCGTGCCGTTGAAATTGATTACAAGTCCGGCATTCAGGTATACGTAGTTCTTGAGCATCGAGTCCACGTATTCCGAGATGAAAAAGTATTTTCCGAACATTGCCTCGTCGGGCTGGAAAATAACCTCAACGCCGTTTTCCTCTGTTGTCGGCTCGAGAGGGAGGTCCTTCACTATCAGTCCGTGAGCAAATTCGCTAACTTTAATCTGTCCGTCGCGGATAGATCTGATTACAAACCTGCTCGAAAGGGCATTTACGGCTTTTACACCCACTCCGTTAAGACCGACTGATTTCTTAAAAGCCTTGGAGTCGTATTTGGCGCCTGTATTCATCCTGGAGACTACCTCAGTGACTTTTCCCAGGGGAATACCCCTGCCATAGTCGCGCACCCTTACCTCATTGCCGTTAATCGATACATCGATCTTTTTCCCGTAGGACATCATGAACTCATCGACCGAATTATCCATCACCTCTTTCAGGAGAACATAGATACCGTCGTCCTGCGATGAACCATCGCCCAGTTTCCCTATGTACATGCCGGGTCTCAGCCTGATATGCTCACGCCACTCGAGGGTTTTTATATGTTCTTCTGAATATCCGACAACTGTCATTTTCCGGAATTTTTGCGCAAATATAGTCATTTAGGGATTGGCCGATCTCCCGAATTTTCAACAATGAGCCCTCTTTTTATAACGTTGAAACGCACCGGAAGCGCCTGCCAGGAATATTTATCTGATTAATTGATCCTTAAGCAGCGCGACAATCAAGGTTATGAAGCATCATACATTGTTAATAAATGGCGGACAATCAAACAATCCCCATCTGCTTCATCAGGAAAGCCGCATTCATCTTACGTGTTATGCCGCTGCGAAGGATGTAGTCGAAGCTGATATTCTCGCCGTCGATCCCGATTTCAAAGCAGAGATTGAAGACTTTGCCGGGGTATACCTGCTCCATTTCACCAAGTGAGATATCGTGAGTGGCAATCATTCCGGTTCCGCCGAGATCGACAAGCTTTCCAAGAAACTGCTTAGAGCCAAGACTCTTATCGGTCGAGTTTGTGCCCTTAAGTATCTCATCCAGAACAAAAAACATGTTTTCGCCGTTTTCAAGCTTTTCTTTCAGAATCTTAAGCCTTTTCAGTTCGGCATAAAAGTATGATTCATTCTGGCTGAGTGAGTCCACGGTTCGCATGCTTGTGAAAAGTTTCACAGGAGTCAGGATCATTTCACGTGCACAAACCGGCGCTCCTGACATTCCCAGTATCAAATTGACTGCGACTGTCCGCAGGAAGGTGCTTTTTCCAGCCATATTGGCTCCTGTAATTATGAATACCCGTCCTTTGTCATTTATTGAAAAATCGTTGCATACCCTTGCTTCAACAGGAAGCAGCGGATGGCCGAGTGCAACCGCTTCGAGCACTGGCTCACCGGCTGCGATTGAAGGATAGCAGTAATCCGGATTATTGAAGGCATGATTTGCCAGGCTGTTGAGAGCATCCACCCTGCCCAGGAGACCGAGCCATAAGGGAAGTCCCTGCTCAGAAGATCTTCGCCAGCTTTCAAGTTTCATGATGCAGTGAAGATCCCAAAGCAGGAATCCGTTAAGCAGGAATCCGCCAAAAAGATTAAGCCGGTTGTCAAACTTCCTGATTATCCTGTTAAGGTCCCTTATCTTACCTGCAACCGAACCTTCGGCCGAACAGAGCTTTTCCTTTACTGACAAAAGGACGGAAGAAGAAAAGGATTCATTTTCGAAAGCTGCCAGAAGCTGCTCAAAGGATGTAAGAAAATGATGTTTCCTCGAAACCAAAGCATGGATCCTGTTCGTTTTGCTTAACGAAAGGCCGACAAGACTCAGATTGATAAGGAAGATCAGCATAAGGGCGGAAAACGGGATCACACCTGCAATGAGAAGGCCCAGGGCTGAGACAGCCAGAGCGGGAAGTATGTAATAAACAGCTCTTTTAAACGGGGAAGCAAAGGAATCTCCTGTACAGTCAAGCCATTCCCTGAGGCTCCTTATCTCATTATCATCCAAAGGTTTTCCAAGTCCGCAGGCCGTAAATCTCTGGCGCCATTCAAGCCTTGCCGATAATTCCTTCACAGCCTCCTGCATGGGAACGATTTCGTTCCTGAGTTCATACGGATCGAGAAGCCACCCTGCAAGGATGCTCCTTCCCGAACCAGTCACCGTCCGGTTAAGGTAACTGAAAAGTGAAGCATCGCCGAAAAGATCAACATCAACAGAGAAGTCATGCCGCGGATCATTCAGATCCGAACCACCATCGAATGAAGACAAGTCTCCATCGAGGGCGCTGATCTCATTGCGATTAATAAGTGAAAGGTTTTCGGCGATTCTTATCCTTTCTGCAAAATCCTCAAAAATCTTTAGCAGAAAGAGAAAGAGAATTAATGCAGAAATAAGAACTGCAGAGCCCAGAGTGGCCGATCTTGTGAATGCAAGACCTGTCAGAACCGCTCCCGCGATGAATACAAAAAGTCGCAGCAATGAAATCCAGAGATGCTTTCTTTTAAGTTCCGCAAGCAGAATTTCCTGTTCCTGCTTCAGTTTTTGATATTTCGCCCTGATCTGTTGCCGTTCCATCTTAAAACATAATTGCCCTGACCCTGAATTCCGACTTCTTGCTGAAGAAATCAGGCCTTTTATCTTCGAAATGCCATGTCCATTCTTCCGTCAGTTCTGCCTGTGGAAGATCAGTCACTACGGAAGGGATTTCGCTTACCCTGCCGGAACTTTCGGTGATTATTTCAGAAACATCGGTTATAAGTACAGAAAGATGCTTTTTCAGAAACCCGATATGCTTCTCCTGTACCCTTTGCCTGAACCTCATAAAGGCGTCTTCATCCCCGCCCGATCTCTTCTTAAGGAACTCGAGGGGCAGGTTCTCAAGCTGGGTAAGAATATTCAGGGAAATCACCATGCCCGGATCTGACCCGGGCTTATACTCCCTGACCACAATGCTGTCAGGCGTTCCGAGCCTTCTGATGAAGAATTTTCGTCTTGCTTTCTCCCACACCTCGCTTATCAGGCCTCCTGATACATCATCCTCGATGAGTGTCACCTTCCCGAGTCCTGAAACCTGTTCCCTCACCTCGGGCGGATGCACGATGTCCACCAGGCTGATTTCAGCGCCGGTTTCGATAATTTCCTTAAGGGGTAAGTCGAGGAGCCATCCGCTTCCGAGAACCGTCACTTTTGAAGGCTTTCTCAATTCAACCGCCTTTAGAATGAAGGCCCGGCAGCTCCCCAGATGACTGTTCCAGCTTCCCTCCTCATCGAGGTGATGATATATGAGCCCGCGCTGGTAATTATAATAACCCATCCTGCTGAGAACCCGGCGGTATGAAAGGTTGTATGTCATTTTAGCTGCTTTGCCGCATTTCGCTGAGTTTCCCTTTTATAAAGTCATTGAAATACACCGAAAGCACATCAGGATCGGTTGTGTTGAAAGATTCAGGGGGGACCGGGTCAAATACCCTGACCTTTACCCTGTGTCCGGTTGTGAAGATAAGACCGTGTTTGGGAAGAACCCCGCCTGAGCCGTCGAGCACTACCGGCAGAATCGGTACACCGGCATTGATAGCCATCTGAAATGCCCCCCGCTTGAAAAACCCTACTTCTCCGTCAACCGACCTGGTGCCTTCCGGGAACATCATCACTGAAGTGCCCTGGCGGAGCGACCTCATAGATTTTTCCATCATCTTTTCCTTGCTCTCCTGGTCTCCCCTGTTTATAACTATATAATCGGCCATACGCAGGTACCATCCGAGGAAGGGTAATTTCATATTTTCTATCTTCGAAACCCATTTCAGCCTGTAGTTCAGGCAGTTTATGAAAAGAATGTCGAGAATTGACTGATGATTTGAAATTATTATAAAAGGACCGCCTCCGGCAGCTTTTTCCCTTCCCTCTATCTTCAGTTTCCAGACGGGAATGAGCCTGACTGCAAGAAAACTCTGCCAGTTAAGCAGCCGGTGGATTATAAGACGGTGTTTATCAATTGGAAGAGAAATTAGCCAGATCAGAAAAGTAAGGGGGAAGCAGACAACTATCAGGGCAACTCCTGTAATCCATATGAAGACTGATTTCAAAACATCCATACCGGTTTTGCCTAAGTCAAAAGAGATTAAAAACATCAAATCCTTGGTTAAAGATATTCTCTTTTCCCAGAATTTCCCGTACAGCGCGTACAATATGCCTGCACCCTTCGAGCTTTTTGCCCGCTTTTTCAAGATCGCCATCTCCAGTCAGATTGCACTTGATTATGAGGCCATCTTTAACCGATAAGTCGCACGAAGCTTCCTTTCCACCATAATTAAACACCTTCCTCAACCGATAGGGAGGCCCGTAAGCATAGGTCCATTCCCACGATCTGTAGCGGGTTTCGGAAAGTTCGCTTATCATACTTGTTTCATTGTCCGAAATTGATGATATGAAGGAGCCGGGCTGGTTGGCCAGGAACCATTCAATCATCAGATCCCTGAAATGGAAAGTATCGCGGATACTGCCGAGCATCCCAGCCAGGTTTGTCACCGGAGAAGGATTTGAACTTACCCCCCGGGTCTCATAAACTGAAGTGTCCTTCCTTATGCACCTCCCAAGAAAATCAAGGTCAGCGCTGAAAAGCAGGGTTCCGTGATGGAGCACCCTGTTTCTGAAGACATGTTCAGCATTCCCTGATATCTTAAGTCCCCCGACCTTAAGATCGTTCTTTCCTTCAAAACGGGCATCTATCCCCAGGGAATCAAGGAAGGAGATTACAGGCAGGGTATATTTCCTGAAGTCTATCTGTTTCCCTTCCGAACTGTTGAGGATGAAGGTGAAATTCAGGTTTCCGGGATCATGGAAAACGGTTCCTCCTCCAGATATCCTGCGGATAACAGGAATTCCGTGTTCAGTTATAAACCTTGTATCGGTCTCCCTGTGTGGAATCTGATGTTTGCCCGTGATTACAGATCGCTCATTGATACTGAGCAGAAAAAACTCATCACCGGAGTTCCTGAGGAGAAACTCATCAGCCGCCAGGTTGAAGTAAGGATCGGACGAAGGCAGGATAATGCACTGCATAAGTGTATGTTAAGTCCGCGACAGGGTACGCTGTTCGTATAAGGAGAATAGTTTATAAACGCCCCAGCCTATGAAGGCACCGAGAATAGCCCCACCAACCACATCACCCGGATAATGGACACCCAGGTAAATCCTGCTGTAACTGACTGCTGATGCCCAGATGATTATAAAGAAAGTATACCACTTTTTCCTTATGAACATAAGGCTCAGAAAGGCCACATTGAATGAGTTTGCTGCGTGGGACGACACGAATCCGTATTTCCCGCCGCAAACTCCGTTAACCATATGCACAAGTCCCTGGATTGAGGTCTCATGGCATGGCCGGGGCCGGTCGACAAGGTACTTGATCATCACCGATATACGGTCGGCAAGTAACACGGAAAAAGCAACGAACAACAGGAGTATCCAGAATTTTTTACCATACCTGCGTCCCATCCAGATAAGAATTCCAAGGTATAAAGGCGCCCATACAAGCTTCATACTGAGAAAGTACATTACACTGTCCCAGAACGGGGAGTTTACTGAGTTCAGGAGAAGGAATAGCTGTTGATCAATCTGTTCCATGTCTGTTAGTAACTGTTCAGGGTCTTCCAGATCATATCCTTAAGTGTTGTGATCCCCTCGCCGGTAAGAGATGAGAAGAATACCCTCGGAAGGTCAGGCAGATCTTTTCTGAGTTCAGTCCTTATCTCCTCGTCGGCCAGATCGGATTTTGAGATACCCAGTACCCGTTTCTTATCAAGGAGTTCCGGGTTGTACATATGAAGTTCGTTTACAAGAATGTCGTATTCCTCCATTATGTTCCGGCTGTCGGCCGGAATTATGAACAACAGCATCGAATTCCGTTCAATATGTCTGAGAAACCTGATACCCAGTCCCTTCCCCTCGTGAGCGCCTTCGATTATCCCGGGGATGTCTGCCATCACGAACGATTTTCCTTCCCTGTACGACACAATTCCCAGGTTGGGAACGAGTGTCGTAAAAGGATAATCGGCGATTTTGGGTTTCGCAGCTGATACAACCGACAGAAGTGTTGATTTTCCGGCATTTGGAAAACCTACAAGACCGACATCGGCAAGAATTTTAAGCTCGAGAATGAATGCTTCCTCGATCCCGGGTTCTCCCGGCTGGGCAAATCTTGGAGTCTGGAATGTAGCCGATTTGAAGTGATCATTTCCAAGACCGCCGCGGCCTCCTTTGGCAAGTATCTTTTCATCACCGTGATCTGTAATCTCGAAGAGAATTTCGCCGTTACTTTCTCTTTTGGCAATAGTACCGAGAGGCACCTCGATTATTATATCCTTTCCGTCGGCGCCGGTTGAGAGCTGATGGCCTCCGGGGCCGCCGTTCTCAGCAAAAATATGCCGTTTGAATCTCAGATGCAGCAGGGTCCACATCTGGCTGTTACCCCTGAGAATTATATGGCCGCCCCGGCCTCCGTCGCCTCCATCGGGCCCGCCCTTCGGAATGAATTTCTCCCTCCGCAGATGAGCGGAACCCGGGCCTCCGTTGCCTGAACGGCAGTAGATCTTTATGTAGTCGACGAAGTTGGAACTTGCCATTATGATTCTATATGCTCACTTATGAGATTGCTGAGACGCCCGAAGATATCGTCTATGGATCCGACACCGTCGACTGGCTCGTAAATGCCTCTTTGTTTGCAGAATTCAATAATCGGCTCGGTTTTGTCCTTATATACATCAATACGGTTTTCAATCACGGCCGGATCCTTGTCGTCGGGGCGACCCGAGAGTTCAGCCCTGAGGATCAGTCTTTTGACGAGTTCATCATGATCGACGTCAAGTACAAGCATGCTGTCGATCTTCATCCCTCTTTCATTCAGCATTTTTTCAAGCGTCTCAGTCTGGGCAACAGTGCGGGGAAATCCGTCAAAAAGAAAGCCTGCAGAGTCTTTTGTACTGTCGATCTTGCCTGCTATCATTTCGATAACCACCTCATCCGGAACAAGTTCGCCGGTTGCCATTATGGCGCTCATCTTTTTGCCAAGCTCTGTTCCTGCTTTTATTTCAGCACGAAGCATATCGCCTGTTGAAAGATGTTTGAGGTTGAATTTCTCAGCCAGCCTTACCGACTGGGTTCCCTTACCGGATCCGGGAGGACCAAAAATCAAGAAGTTGAGCATAAATAATAATTTTATATTAATAAAAATTTGAAAAATATTTCAGGGCACAAGAGTGTATACTGCCGGAAGGTTTCTCCCCTCACCATCGTAATCGAGTCCGTAACCAATTACGAAGTCGTTGGGAATTTCAAAGCCGACATAGTCTATATGGATATTCTTCCTGTAGGCTTCGGGTTTTAACAGCAGTGTCACAATACTTATTTCCTTCACATTCCTTATTATCAGGTTGTCGACTGTATGCTCGAGAGTAACTCCCGAATCGACTATATCCTCGACTATTATCACAGATTTGCCATTCAGGTCTTCGTTCCAGCCGATCAGTTCCCTGATTTCGCCCGAGGAAGCTGTACCTGCATAGGATGCCAGTTTTATGAATGTGATCCTGGCTTTCAGTTTAATCCTCCTGAAAAGATCGGCCGCAAAAATGAATGATCCGTTGAGCACACCTACAAAGATTACCTCTTTACCGGCAAAATCGGTGTTGATCCGGCCGGCAAGCTCAAGGACCTTGTCGTGAAGGGCATCTTCAGGGATATACTCCCTGAAAATTTTGTCGTGTATCTGTATTTCGGTGGCTGTCATAATCAGGTAAAAAATATCCCTGCGAAAATATGAAAATAATAGCTTATTTTTGTTCTCATCAGTAAGTTAAATGAAAATATAAGGATGGAACCAGTTGTCAGCATAATAATGGGAAGCACTTCCGACCTGCCTGTAATGGAGAAGGCGGCTCAGGTGCTCAACGATTTCAGTATCCCCTTTGAGATTAACGCACTTTCGGCGCATCGCACTCCCGGAGAGGTTGAAAAATTTGCAAAAGAAGCTGCCGGAAGAGGCATTAAGGTCATTATCGCGGCTGCCGGAATGGCTGCACATCTTCCCGGTGTGATTGCAGCGATGACTCCGCTGCCTGTGATCGGAGTTCCCATTAAGGCCTCACTGGAAGGGCTCGACTCGATGCTTTCGATAATTCAGATGCCTCCCGGAATCCCTGTTGCGACAGTTGGAATCAATGCCGCACTGAATGCAGGCATCCTTGCCGCACAGATCATCGGAGCCGGCGACGCTGAGGTTATGAATACTGTTGTAAAATACAAGGAAGGCCTGAAGAAGAAGATAGTCGAGGCTAACGAGGAACTGAAGAAGATCAAATTCCCGTTCAAGACCAACTGATTATACGCCTGAGCCGCATTTCAAACGTGCGGCAATCGCCAACAACATCATTATCACCAGAAATAACAACAAATTTTTATCGATTTGCGATAATTTTCAGTATGTTATTCGACAAGTTTTTTACCTGAAACGATATGCTTTTCACCCCCTTCAGGGGGGCAGGGGGGTGAAAAGGGCAGGTTCCTGAAAACAAGAAAAGAAAAGCTTACTTCTTCGCATCTTGTTTCAGAATAATTTCATAACTTGCTTAAGTTAACTGAAACAGTTTGTCCTCGCTGCGCATTATACCTGTTTCGTTCATATTTGTTTTTCTCTTTTCCTCAGCCCGTGGCGGTGATCCTTATTTTCCCGTTGCAGGTGCTGCAGAATCAGGGATGGGATGGTCGTGCGTGATGAAACCCGGATTCTGGTCCTCGTTTCACAATCAGGCGCTTCTGCCCTTCAACGAATCGGCAGCCGCTGGAATAAACTACAACAGCAGGTTTGGCATAAGCGAGCTGGGGACAAAATCGGCTGCATTTGTAATGCCTCTTGATAAAGCCGCAATTGGATTGGTTTACAGCCATTTCGGGTACCGCGATCTTGCCAGGCATTCGGCCGGACTTGCCTGTGGACTAAGGCTTTCCGAAAAGATATCCGCAGGAGTTCAGGCTGATTTCTTTGCCTGGAAGACAGCAGGGGAATACCGCGAAAGAAGGTCCCTTTCATTCGAGGCGGGAATACATATAAAGGCTTCGGAGAAGGTAAGTCTGGGAATCCATGTGTTCAACCCCGTTCCCGGATCTTTCAGAAAGGATCAGCTTCCTTCGTCGGTAAGGGCCGGCGCAGGAATCAGCCTGAACCGCAACCTTAGCGCTACTGCCGAAGCGGAGATGTCGACTGACGGCGGACTTGACATCAGGACCGGATTTGAATACGAACCTTTCAGCAGTATAATGATAAGAGGCGGATACAGCAGCGGAGGTAACTCTTTCTGCTTCGGGATGGGATACATTTTCAGGCCTGTTCAGATCGACCTTGGATTCATGACTCACGACAGGCTTGGAGTCTCAACTTCAATATCTCTGATATTTGCTTTTAAATGAGACTAATGAAAGGAAGGATTATAATATTGACCTTTCTGCTTGCTGCCGATGCTGTTTATGCACAGGAGGAACGCATTCCGGATATGATAATTGAGATAGCTGAACAGCTTTCTGAGGATGAGACTGACGCCGGTGTTGCTGAGGATTACGCGGTAAGGCTTTATGAGCTGGCTGAAAAACCAGTCAGGGTCAACACAGCCGATGAGTCTGAATTGTCACGCCTCTTTTTTCTCACCGATTTTCAGGTTAAGGCCCTTGCTGATTACATCCGTACAACGGGAAGAATTTACTCGGTTTACGAAATTGCCGCAGTCCCGGGTTACAGCGCCTCTCTCGCTGCTTCGGTCGCCCCATTCATTACAATTGATGAAGGAAAGCAGGAAGTGAAGAAAAAGATCAGGTTAAGGAATGATATCCTGATGAATTTCTCTGTGAAATTTCCTCCGACTGACACCTCTGCTCCCGGGGGATCGTGGAAAATGCTGACGAAGTACAGGTTCAGCGCAGGAGCATTCTCGGGCTCAGTTACTTCTGAAAAGGATGCAGGAGAGAAACTCTTACGCGGGAAAATACCTGTCACCGATTTTCTCTCTGCAAACCTTGTCTGGGAAGGGAAGGGATTTGTAAGGAAGGTAATTGCCGGCGATTTCGGCGCCAGGTACGGTATGGGCACAGGCATAAACACAGGGCTTCGTACCGGGTTATCCCTGACCCAGCCCGGGTATTTGTCGGGAGGTGATGAAATAAGGCCCTACACATCCACCGACGAAAACGCTTTCTTCAGGGGAGCAGCAATTCAGCTCCGCTCTGGTAAAACGGGAATTACAATGTTCTGGTCCCGGAATCTGATTGATGCTTCGCTCGATACAGCCGGCTTACAGTCTTATGTTTATATAAGCACTTTTCAGAGGACGGGGCTGCATACAACGGCATCTTCGCTGGCAGCAAAGGATGTGGTTGCCGAAACGTCTTACGGACTTAGTCTTTCAGCTGATATCAGAAAACTAAGGCTGAACCTGCTGTTGACGCAGAACAGGTTTTCAGTGCCTGTAATGAATTATGATCCTGCTCCCGGGGAACTTTATGACTTCACCGGTTCAATATGCACAACTGTCAGTGCCGGTTACAGATACATGCCGGGCAGGGTGCTGTTGTACGGTGAATTATCTGTTAATCCGACAGGCCTGAAGGCTTTTGTTCAGGGGATATCATTCAAGCCTACCGACAGGTTGTCGATGAACCTTGTATTCAGGGATTATGATCCGGGTTATGCCAGCTTTCACGGCAAGGGGCTTTTCAGCAGTTCGTCGGGTGACAATTCATCAGGCATTTTCGGAAATTTCATTTTCGAGGCCGCCAGGCATCTCTTTCTCAGTGCCGGTGCCGATGTAAAAGTAAACCCGTGGCTCAGATACAGATGCTCCGCTCCGTCGTATGGCATTAGCAGGGAGGTCAGGGTCAGGTACATTCCCTCTGAAAGTATCTCATTTGAGGCTGTGTACAGTTACAGGGAGACAATGCTTGACATGCCGGAATCGACCGGGATAAAAAAACAGTATCAGTCCAAGACTGTTTCATGCAGGGGATCGTTCCGCTACATGCCTGCAGAAAATCTGACGCTGACTACCCGGATTGACCATAAATCAGTCGGTCCGTCAGGATCCGCCGGGATAAGCATGCTTCAGGACATAAGCTGGAAGCCGGGGGCCATCCCGGTGACGTTCTGGTTCAGGCACTGTATTTTCAGAACCGGCGACTGGGATTCAAGGATCTATGCTTATGAGAACGATCTGGTTCACAGTTTCAGCATCCCGGCTTTATGGGGAAACGGAAGCAGAAGCTGTGTCATGGCTTCTTTCAGGCCTTCAGCCTTTGCCGATTTCAGGATCAAATTAGCCTTTGGGGAGTCATCCGGACCCGATGGCTCCAAAAGCAACAGTGAGTTTAAGGTTCAGGCAAGAGTAAGGTTCTGACAGCAGTGGATTCCGGGGTGAAAATCCTGTTATGATTTGAAATCACCGCTTGTCTTGATATCCCTTATATTGAGCTGGAGGCTGCGGTTACCCTTGAACTCATTCATTTCGATTGAATAGCAGATATCGAAAGGTTTTCCCGCCCTTATATTTTCGTAGTGTTCAGCCAGACCGAATGCTATTGCCGGGAAGCTCTTACTGCCGGTTTCTTCGTGACAGATGTCAAGCTTGAGATGTTCTCCGCTGTTGCCCACCATTCGTCCGGCTCCGGTGTCAAAAACGTTCCGTGAAACAAAAACCGGCGACATATTTTCAGGTCCGAAAGGCTGGAACTTATTAAGAAAACCATAGAAATCGACAGTGATTTCAGAAAATGAGAGTTCGGTGTCGATAAACACTCTCGGCACGAGCTGTTCCTCACTTATTGTATCGTTTACGTACTGCTCAAAACGTTCGATGAAAGCGGTGATGTTTTCCTTCTTAAGAGTAAGTCCGGCAGCGAACATATGACCTCCGAAGCTTTCGAGTAAATCGCTGCAGGCTTCTATTGCCTGGTAAAGATCGTAACCCTGTACTGATCGTGCCGATCCAGTGGCAAACCCGTTTGATTCAGTGAGTATCACGGTTGGCCGGTAGTAAGTTTCGATAAGCCTTGAGGCCACTATTCCGATTACACCCTTTTTCCATAACGGATTATAGAGGACTGTGGTTTTTGCATTGACGCGTCCCTGATCTTCAGAGATCATCCTCATAGCTTCGGTTGTTATTGACCTGTCGACTGTTCTCCTCTCTATATTGAAGTTATTGATCTCCTTGCTTATGCCTGTAGCCAGGCGGACATCGCTCGAAACAAGCAGTTCAACAGCTTTTCTGCCGGATTCCATTCTACCGGCGGCATTTATCCTGGGGCCAATCTTAAAAACCACATCTTCGATTGTAAGTGTGCGGCTCACTTCCGCCTCCCGTATAATTTCCTTCAGGCCGGTCCTGGGGGCTTCATTGAGCTGTTTCAGGCCGAAGTAAGCCAGCACCCTGTTTTCGCCAGTCAGGGGGACAATGTCTGAAGCTATGCTTACGGCAACAAGGTCGAGATAGCCGGTGATGTCCTTAAAAGGTATGTTATGCACCCTTGCATAGGCCTGAACCAGTTTGAAGCCGACTCCGCATCCTGACAATTCCTTGTAGGGATAGCTGCAACCCGGTTGTTTGGGGTCGAGAACAGCTGTTGCATTGGGTATCTCATCGCCAGGGTAATGATGGTCGCAGATAATTACGTCAATTCCTTTGGAGCGGGCGTATTTCACTTTCTCGACAGCCTTGATACCGCAATCGAGGGTGATCATCAGCTTGCAGTTTACCTGCTGGGCGAAGTCGATCCCCATGAGCGAGACACCGTATCCTTCCTTGTAGCGGTCGGGGATATAGTATTCGAGGTTCGAGTATTGTTCCTTCAGAAATGAATACATCAGTGCTACTGCCGTGGTGCCGTCGACGTCGTAATCGCCGTAAACAAGTATCTTCTCATTCTTCTTTATCGCAGTGGATATCCTGTCGACTGCGGTAGTCATCCCCTTCATCATAAAGGGGTCGTGGAGGTATCCCAGGTCCGGTTCAAAAAAAGCCTTCGCATCTTCCGGAGTAGTAATTCCCCTCTGGACCATCAGGTTGGCAA
>CAZKTX010000054.1:0-17435 GCA_964555805.1 uncultured Rikenellaceae bacterium | reverse complement strand
GGATGGCAGGTTGCATGCAAAAAATATGGTGCCACGATTGATACGGCATTTCTCAGGTTGCACACAGGAAGCCCGGGATGGCTCATTGCCTCGGAAATAATAAAGAACTGCGGCCTGGAGGGAAAGGTTTCCGTCGATGAGATAGTCAACGAAAAGCTTGACCAGTTCTTCAAAGTCCAGCATAAAGTCACTGAAATCGAACCTGTAGCTGATATAGTGAGAAAATATCATGGCAAAATTCCCATGGCAGTTGGAACCGGCGGTCACAGGGAAGCTGTTGAGAGAACTCTCATTATAAGCGGCCTCAGAAAATATTTCGATATTATAGTTACGGCCAATGATGTCGACAATTTCAAGCCTCATCCCGAGACATTCCTCAAGTGTGCTGAAATGATGAAGGTTGAACCCGCTGATATTGAAGTTTTCGAAGATGGCGATCTCGGTCTTGAAGCTGCCAGGATGGCCGGAATGATAGCCACTGATGTCCGTTCGTGGTATGATTCAAACTGGTAATGAGTGAGATAATTGTGACCGAAGACGGCTCACACACTATTTTCGTCCCTGAGCTTTCAGAACATTTTCACTCAATCCATGGAGCTGTTCAGGAATCACAATTCATTTTTATCAACAGCGGCTTAAGGTATACTCTCCTGTCCCCTGTCAGAATCTTCGAAGTTGGGTTCGGTACCGGATTTAATGCTTTCCTTACAGCAATTGAAGCATCAGAAGCTAACATAGAAATTTTCTACACCTCTATAGAAAAATATCCTCTTCCGGCTGAAACAACCGGCAGGCTTAACTATTCCGGATTGTTTCCGGATGCAGAAGACGGATTATTCTCCGGAATTCATGCCTGTGAATGGAACACCCCTGTGAAGCTTTCAGATACATTCACCCTTGTCAAGATTGAAGGTGACCTCACTAAATCTGTGCCTGAAGGGCCCTTTGACCTTATATATTTCGATGCCTTTGGTCCTGACAAACAGCCGGAGATGTGGACAGATGAGGTCTTTGAAATGATAGCAGCAGTAACTGAATCCGGTGGCGTTTTTGTAACTTATTCGGCAAAGGGAAGCGTGCAAAGATCACTGACAAGAGCCGGTTTCAATGTGACTCTTCTGCCCGGGCCTCCGGGAAAAAGACAGATCATCCGTGCTGTAAAAATTTGAAAAATTGTTTTATCCGGTCTTTTTTCCTGATCCCAAAGTATTATCTTTGCCAAAATTTATAAATTTAAACCAATATCAAATGAAAATCAAGGGATTAATTGTTCTTACAAGTGTCGTTGCCCTCATGCTTGGCTCATGTGCAAAGCAGTCCATATCAAATGCCAAAATAAAAACAAGTGAGGACTCGCTTTCATACGCCTTCGGAATCATCAATTACAATGCACTTCAGGCTGATTCGCTCCAGTTGAATCCGAAAATTGTTGCCAAAGCAATGTTTGACGGCGAAAACGGAAAGCCTGAAATGACAGATGAGATAGCAAGGGGAGTCATAATGTCGTATGTTACCGGCCGCCAGGCTGAGATGGCAGAAAAACAGGCTGAACAGGACAAAATTCAATATAAGGACTATATAGCTGAGAACGAGGCCTTTCTGGCGAAAAACAAAGAGAAGACAGGCGTCACTGTTACCCCGAGCGGACTTCAGTATGAAGTTATCACAATGGGAACCGGAAACAAGCCTACTATAAACAGCACAGTTAAAGTGAATTATGTCGGAACTCTTATCGACGGTACTGAATTTGACTCTTCAGTGAAAAATGGCGCACCTGTTCAGTTCCCTCTTTCAGGTGTTATCTCAGGTTGGACAGAGGCTCTTCAGCTTATGCCAGTCGGTTCAAAATTCAGGCTTTTCCTTCCTCAGTCCCTTGCTTACGGTCCCAATCAGGCAGGAGAACTTATTAAGCCCTACTCAACCCTCATTTTCGAAGTCGAACTTCTTGACATAGTTGAATAGTATGAGGACAGCTGAAATTCATACCCCAAAAGGCATCATGAAGGTAAGCTTCTATGAGGATGATGCACCGGGTACTGTTGAGAACTTCGTTAAACTTGCCGGAGAGGGATTCTATGACGGACTTGCCTTTCACAGGGTTATCCCCGACTTTGTAATACAGGGCGGCTGTCCCTTCTCAAAGGACATGAGCGATCCCAGGGTCGGAACCGGCGGTCCGGGTTACAAGATTCCATGCGAACTGTCAGGCGGAAACCAGTATCACGACAAGGGGGTCCTGTCAATGGCCCATGCCGGCAGAAACACAGGCGGCTCCCAGTTCTTTATCTGTCATGGCAGAACCAACACAAAACACCTCGACGGCCAGCATACATGCTTTGGAAAAGTTATTGAAGGCCTCGATGTAATTGACAAAATCCGTCAGGGCGACAAGATTGAAAAAATAACAATTAACGAAGAATAACATGTCATTTGAGATCACAGGCAGGATTGTTGAAATAATGCCGGTAAACCAGGTAAGCGACAAATTCAGAAAACGCGAATTTGTTATCGAGAAGAAGGAAACCGGCGGTTCAGCCGTTTTCATCGATTATATCAAATTCCAGCTCGTGCAGGACAAATGTGATATCATTAATGAATCATTTCTCAACGAGGAAGTGAAAATATCCTTCAACCTCAAGGGAAACAGATGGGAACGCGACGGACGCGTCAACTACTTTACAAACCTTGACGCCTGGAAAATTGAAAAGGCTTCGGGACCCGCCAGGAATGAGATGCCGGCCTCAAACCAGCAACTGGAGGATTCTCCGCCTGAAATCGATGATCTCAGCGACCTGCCCTTCTGAAAAATCATGAAGACTGAACTAACACTTCAGTCTTTTTTTTTGATATTTATGCTATCTTAGTTGATGCTGCAAGTTCTCTTTTCGTTGTACATAACAGACAGGATGATTGACAAATAACCAAAAACATCAGACCTAATGAGATATTTATTTACACTTTTTCTGGGGCTGCTGTTCGCCACAGCGGGCGCTCAGGTTACTCCTGAAATTAAAGTCACGACAAACCCCGACAGGATTCAGCTTCCCTATAACAGAATGGTCCATTCAGCCGGAAAACAGATATTCTTCGGCGACGACGGGCTGGAAAACCATGCTATGGATGTCGCCCTTTCACCGGACAATCGCTGGGTCGCAGTGATGGAAAGAACAAGCATTGTATTTATTGATACCCGTTCCGATGAAGTCAGGTTCGTTCTGAAAAACAATTTTCACCCCCTTCTGAGAGGAGCCAACAACACTTATTCCGGAATCAAATGGTTCAGTTACAAAGGCAAAACAGAGATCTTCTGGAGTGTCGTCAACAGGGAGGACAAATCGTTTGTAGCATCTGCAGTCTGGGACGGGACAATCGCCAATTTTACAAACCTGATTGAATATGAGAGCGATGGTATTGCCGGCATGGCCCTTCCGAACGAGATCCTTATAAACAGGGAGTCGGAACGCAATTACATTTATGTGGTTCTTAACGGAAATAACAAAGTAATAAAGCAGGATCTCACAACAGGCGACACAATATGGGTTGCCGGTCCGGGCGTTGCACCTTATGGAATTGCTATGGCTGCAGGCAAACTCTATGTAACAAACTGGGCCGGACGAACTCCCCTTCCCGGCGACACAGAGGTTGCAGGTGTTCCCTGGGGAACCGCCCGTGTTGACAACAAGGCAGGCGGAAGCACAAGAGAAGGCAGCGTGACTGTGATTGATTCAAAGACAGGCGTTATACTGAAGGAAATAATCGTTGGACTGCATCCTAATGAGATCATAAGCGACAGCCAGGGCAAATTTGTATACCTGACAAACTCCAACAGCGACAACGTAATGGTGATAAATACACTCATCGATGAAGTAATGGAGACAATAAGTGTCAGGCTTCAGCCCGAAATCAATCCGTTTTTCGGTGATTCTCCCAACGGTTTAAGCCTGTCGGATGACGAAACACAACTGTTTGTGGCAAACGGAATGGATAACGCCCTGGCAGTTATAAGGCTGGCCAAAAAGTCGGCAGCTAAAGGCCGTGGTAAAACCAGTGTCATTACCGGTTTCATACCTACGGGAGCTTACCCGTCGGCAATTGCCTCCATGCCCGGTAAAGGCAAACTCTATGTTGCCAACCTTGAAGCTTCAGGAGCCCGGCAACCCTCAAGTACAGAGGTTACAAGCAATCCAATATACAATTCACATAACATGCTTGCTTCTGTTTCAGCAATTCCTTTTCCCGACAAGCGTACATTGAGGTCATACACCGATACAGTGATCGCCCTTAACGACCTGTCGCGGGCCCTGATGGCAAGGGAAGCCCCAAGAAAAGGAATAAGCCCGAAAACAGTGCCCGACAGGATTGGAGAGCCATCGGTCTTCAAACATGTTTTGTATATAATTAAGGAAAACAGGACTTACGACCAGCTCCTTGGCGACATGCCACAGGGGAAAGGAGATCCGGGCTTGTGCACCTACGGGGCCAACATAACACCGAATACACACCGCCTTTGTGAGGAATTCCTTCTCCTGGATAATTTTTATGCCTCGGGAAAATGTTCCGCCGAAGGACACCAGTGGACAGATGCATCGATAGTCACCGACTATATTGAAAAGAATATGAGAGCCTGGTTCAGAAGTTATCCACATGTGCAGGAGGACGCCCTTGTATATGCTCCGACAGGATTTATCTGGGACAATGCATTGAAGCATGGTAAGACTGTCAGGATTTACGGTGAAGCTTCTTCTCCGGTCTTTGATTACAATGTAACCTGGACTGATGTGTACAATAAATACAGGAACGGAGAAAAGGTTCCGTTCAGAAACATTACAACAATTGAGCCTGTAAGGCATATCCTGTCCCCCACCTATCCCTCGTATGGTCCTCATGTCTTTACCGACCAGATGAGAGCCGATGCTCTAATAAAGGAACTTCACGATTACGAGGCAATGCCCGGTGACGCGATGCCGGAATTAATGATAATTGCACTGCCGAACGATCATACAGGTGGTATAAGGCCCGGAATTCCAACACCAAGGGCAATGGTGGCCGACAATGATGCAGCCCTCGGGAAGATAGTTGAAGCATTCAGCAAGAGCCGTTTCTGGGAAAACACTGTAATCTTTGTTGTCGAAGACGATTCTCAGGGCGGATGGGATCATGTTTCTTCATACCGGACTGCAGCATTGGTTGTCAGCCCGTATTCAAGGCTCAGGAAGACAATCAGCACCTACTATACACAACCCTCGATGGTAAGAACTATAGAACAGATTCTCGGAATGCCTCCCATGAATGTTCAGGATGCAATTGCAAATCCAATGGCTGATTGTTTCGGCAGCAATCCCGATCTCACTCCGTACACTGCTCTTCCTTCGAATATTCCTATCGACGAGATGAATGCGCCGCTTTCTTCCCTCAGGGGCAAGGCTCTCCACTTTGCAAAAAAAAGCATGCTGCCTGAATTCGGTAAAGTCGATTCCGGAAATGACGACCTGCTGAACAGAATTCTATGGTTCGCAGAAAAAGGGAACCTGCCCTATCCATCAAGGTACTCAGGCGCCAAAAGATCAGGAGGCGAAGCAGATGATGAACACGAAGACCAGTCTTATTAATATAATTATTCCGATATGTCAAATCCGTTACTGGAGAGCTGGGACACACCCTGGGAAGTTCCCCCTTTTCACCTGATTCAGATACCTCATTATAAGCCTGCAATAGAAGAAGCAATTTCTATTGCCCTTGATGAAATCGAACTTATTACAACAAATCCTGATCCGCCGACATTCGAAAACACAGTTGCTGCACTTGACAGGTGCGGACAGAAACTGGGAAGGATCTCCGCCATCCTGTTCAACCTTAACAGCGCCGAGACATCAAAGGAACTTCAGGCTGCCGCTCAGGAAATATCACCTCTCCTGACAAGGTTCTCGAATGATATCTCAATGAACGCCGCTCTTTTCTCAAGAATCCTTACGGTACGGAACTCCGCCTCTGATGATCTCACGATTGAACAGAAGATGCTTCTTGAAAAAAAATACAGGGGCTTTATGCTCGGAGGCGCTGAACTGAATGACGGTGACAAGCAGAGATTCAGGGAAATATCGGAGGAACTTTCAAAGCTTACACTTAAGTTTGAGGAAAATGTCCTTGATGAAACAAATTCATTCGAACTTCATCTTGAAGATCAGGCCGATCTTGCGGGACTTCCTCCTGGTATAGTGGAAATGGCTGCATTGGAAGCTGAAAACAGGAATAAATCCGGCTGGGTATTCACACTAAAATATCCCAGTTACATGCCTTTCATGCTTTATTCTGAGAAGAGAAATCTCCGGGAAAGGATGCTCCGGGCCTATGCCTCCAGATCGTTTCGGAACAATGAAAAAGACAACAGGGCGCTGGTGGCAAGGATTGTTAATCTACGGCTCGAAACAGCACGATTGCTTGGATTCCCCACTTTTGCCGATATGGCTCTTGCTGACCGCATGGCCGAATCTCCGGGTAAGGTAGAGTCATTCCTCGACAATCTGCACTCTGCATCACATGAAGCGGCTGAAAGGGATTTCCTGAATATTGCCGGTTTCGCCGGCGGGATGGGCCATAATGACACGATCGAACGCTGGGACCTGGCATTCTGGTCGGAAAAACTCAAGAAAGAAAAACACAAAATTGACGATGAGATACTTAAACCCTATTTTCCTCTCGACAATGTAACCGGTGCAATATTCTCGCTTTGCAACCGGCTGTACGGTCTCAGGTTTGAAAGGAACAACTCGATCCCTGTCTACAATGAAGAGGTTATAGTATACGAGGTCTTCGACAGGGATGATTCCCTGTTATCCATACTCTATACCGACTTCCATCCCAGGCCTGGAAAGAACGGCGGGGCATGGATGACAAGCTACAGGGACCAGTGGAGGGATGGCGGACTGAGGATAATACCGTTTGTTTCAATAGTGGCAAATTTTTCGAGACCCACACTGTCGGATCCCTCACTTCTGACATTCGGAGAGCTCACAACTTTTCTTCACGAATTCGGGCATGCCCTTCACGGAATGTTGTCGGACTGCAGCTACGAAGGCCTTTCAGGGACAAATGTTGCACGTGACTTTGTGGAACTTCCTTCACAATTCATGGAGAACTGGGCCTTTGAAAAGGAATGGCTCGATACCTGGGCTGTGCATCACAAAACCGGAGAAAAGATTCCAGCTGAGCTTATTGAAAGAATTAAGGATGCAGCAACATTCAACGAAGGATACGCCTGCAGCCGTCAGCTCGGATTTGCCCTGCTCGATATGGCATGGCACACAATCAAAGAACCCTTCACCGGCGATATTAAGGAATTTGAAGTGATGGCCATGGACAGGACTGAAATGTTTCCGGCGGACAACACACTGAATTTGAGCTGTTCCTTCACACATCTGTTCAGCGGCGGGTATGCCGCCGGATATTATGGATACAAATGGGCTGAGGTGCTCGACGCTGATGCCTTCAGGCATTTCAGTGAATCGGGATTGTTCAATCCTGAGGTGGCAAACTCATTCAGGAAGAATATCCTGGAAAAGGGAGAATCAGAAAAACCCATGGATCTGTATATAAAATTCAGGGGCAGGGAACCTTCAATGGACGCATTCCTTGAAAGAAGCGGACTTAAAAAACCTGCAAAGCCATAAATAATGGGGTCATTAGATGCCTTATAGGATACAATGGGAACATGATGGCTTTAATAATAAAGAAAGATTTAAAACAAACGTTAACTTTGGCTTAACTTTGCGGGACTTTTATGAAAACTACATACTATTACAGTTCAATCAATTAACGCAATCAAATGATTTTATTCTTCGAAAACAGGTCAGGAAATATAATTGCCGCGGGGACAACAACCGATTTAAGAAAAGATGATATTGAAAAGTTGGTCTGGCTCTTCGGCGAAGCCCGGTTGCTTGGAAAAAGCAGGATTGAAGGAAGGTATGTGGGGCCGAGAAAGGAAATGATAACTCCCTGGAGCACAAACGCCGTCGAGATAACCCAGAACATGGGAATAGAAGGAATCACAAGAATTGAAGAATTTTTCCCCGTCAAGACGGACAATCCCGGTTTCGATCCGATGCTGCAGGCCCTTTATGTTAATCCCGGCCAGGAACTTTTCACAATCGATCGTGTGCCTGATGAAATTGTAAGGATCCATGACATCAACGCTTACAACGAAAAAGAAGGACTGGCTCTTAACAAAGATGAAATTGCTTATCTTGAAGGACTTGCAAAATTCCTCGACAGGCCTTTGACAGATAGTGAGGTCTTTGGATTCTCCCAGGTAAATTCAGAACATTGCAGGCATAAAATATTCAACGGGATATTTGTGATTGACGGTGAAGAAAAAGACTCAACTCTTTTCCAGCTTATAAAAAACACAACCCATTTCAACAGGAATAAGGTTGTTTCCGCCTACAAAGACAATTGTGCATTCCTTCAGGGACCTGTTACCGAACAGTTTGCTCCGGCATCGCAGGACAAACCCGATTATTTTGTTGTAAAGGATTTTGAATCGGTGCTCTCTCTGAAGGCTGAGACTCACAATTTCCCCACCACAGTCGAGCCTTTCAACGGCGCCGCAACAGGTACCGGAGGAGAAATAAGGGACAGAATGGCTGGTGGCAAAGGTTCATTCCCCATTGCGGGGACTGCAGTCTATATGACTGCTTACCCAAGGACCGACGGACCAAGACCATGGGAAAAGGCAATTCCCGAGAGGCCCTGGCTGTATCGTACTCCGGCTGACATTCTGATAAAGGCATCAAACGGAGCAAGCGATTTCGGGAATAAATTCGGACAACCTCTCATTTGCGGCTCCGTTCTGACATTTGAACATTTTGAAAATCTTAAGAAATACGGTTACGACAAGGTCGTGATGCTTGCAGGAGGCATCGGGATCGGGAAAAAGAAAGACTCTGAAAAAGATGTCCCGCAAAAAGGCGACCTGATAGTCCTTCTTGGAGGCGACAACTACAGGATAGGAATGGGCGGCGGCGCAGTCTCCTCGGTTGAAACCGGAAAGTATGACAGTTCAATAGAACTCAATGCTGTTCAGCGGGCCAACCCCGAGATGCAGAAAAGAGTATTTAACGCAATCAGGGCATTGGGCGAATCGGATTCAAACCCGATTGTATCGATTCATGACCATGGGGCCGGAGGACATCTGAATTGTCTTTCTGAACTTGTCGATGCCACAGGCGGCAGGATAGATATTGGCAAACTTCCGGTCGGCGACCCCACTCTTTCAGCCAGGGAACTGATAGGTAACGAGTCGCAGGAAAGAATGGGTCTTGTATTGAGATCGGCTGATGTCGAAGAACTCATCAAGATAGCAGAGAGGGAAAGGGCTCCGATCTATATAATCGGTGAGATCACCGGCGACCACCGGTTCACATTTTACAATGGCAAAACCGGGGATAAACCTGTCGATCTTGAGCTTGAATCACTCTTTGGAAATCCGCCAAGAACTGTTATTACTGATGTAAGTGAAGAAACAGAATTCAGAAGCCCCGAATACAATGTCACTGAGATTCCGGAATACATTGAAAAGGTCCTGCAGCTTGAAGAAGTCGCATGCAAAGACTGGCTGACAAACAAGGTTGACAGGTCGGTTACCGGAAGAATTGCAAAACAACAGTGTGCCGGACCGCTCCAGCTTCCTCTTAACAACCTCGGCGCCATAGCGCTCGATTACAGGGGTGTCAAAGGGATGGCAGTTGCAATTGGTCATGCTCCTGCAGCCGGGATACTTGACTCCGCAGCAGGTTCAGTACTGTCAATAGCCGAAGCCCTGACAAACATTATCTGGGCGCCGCTTGCCGACGGTCTTAAAAGTGTTTCACTTTCAGCTAACTGGACATGGCCCTGCAAAAACAAGGGGGAAGACGCCCGGCTTTATAAAGCGGTCAGGGCGGCCGGAAAATTCGCAACTGATCTTGGGATCAATATTCCTACGGGCAAGGACAGCCTTTCAATGACACAGAAATATCCCGATCAGTCGGTGCTCTCGCCCGGAACAGTTATAATATCAGCTGCAGCCGAAATCAGCAATATAAGAAAGATTGTAGAGCCAGTAATTGTGAATGATCCATATACAAGCCTGATCTATATCGATATGAGCAGGGATGGATTCAAGACAGGCGGAAGCTGTTTTTCGCAGGTAATGAACAGAATCGGAGGCGAAGCCCCTACAGTTACCGATCCGGTCTATTTTGCAGAAGTATTCAACGCTGTCCAGCATCTTATCAATAATGACAGAATATTGGCAGGACATGATATTTCGGCCGGGGGGATGCTGACAACCCTTCTTGAAATGTGTTTTTCAAATACGGAAGGAGGAGCTGACATTGATCTTTCATCGCTTAATGAAACCGATACTGTCAAAATCCTCTTCAGCCAGAATCCGGGTATAATAATTCAGGTTAAGGATGTAAACGAAACAGCTGAAATACTTCTCGAACATGGCATCTCCTACCTCGCAATCGGGCACCCGGTGAATGGAAGAACACTGAAGATATCAAACAATAACGAAACATTTTCCTTCGATATCGACCGTCTCAGGGATCTGTGGTTCCGCACTTCATATCTGTTTGACCGTTTCCAGAGCGGAAGCGAATCAGCCAGGGAGAGATTTGAGACTTACGGCAAGAACCCACTCAGATTCGACGCGGGAAGTTGTCAGGGTACATTCAAGTCGTTTGGAATATCTCCCGACCGCAGGAAAAAATGGGGCACACGGGCAGCCATAATACGAGAAAAAGGAGTAAATGGCGACAGGGAAATGGCATATTCATTATGGCTGGCCGGATTTGATGTGAAGGATGTACATATGACCGACCTGATAAGCGGCAGGGAGACCCTCGACGATCTTAATATGATTGTGTTTGTCGGAGGTTTTTCAAACTCCGATGTCCTTGGTTCAGCAAAGGGATGGGCCGGAGCATTCAAATACAATGAAAAGGCGCGTAAGGCACTTCAGAATTTCTATTCGCGACCCGACACCTTGTCGCTTGGAGTTTGCAACGGATGCCAGCTGATGGCTGAGCTCGACCTTATCTATCCCCAACATAAAAAGAAGGTAAAGCTTCTGCACAACAAATCAGGTAAATTCGAATCCTCTTTTCTTGGTGTGACAATACCTTACAACAATTCAGTTATGTTCGGGAACATGACAGGAATGGAGCTTGGTATCTGGGTGGCCCACGGCGAAGGACAATTCAGCCTGCCGGAACCCGAAGAAAAATACAATGTAGTCCTTAAATACTGTAAAAGCACTTATCCGGCAAATCCTAATGGTTCCGGTTATGATATAGCTGGGCTTTGTTCGGACGACGGACGGCATCTTGTGATGATGCCTCACCTTGAGAGAGCATTATTCCCATGGCAATGCGGATATTATCCTTCCGACAGAAGACAGGATGAAGTCACACCATGGATCAAAGCCTTTGTAAATGCCAGGCTCTGGATTGAGGCAAAAATCAGCGGGTCATCGGAGTGAGTATCACCGAAACCAGTTTGGTGTCGATACTCTCCTCCTTGCTGCTGTTCATAGCTTCTTTGGGAAGAATTTTCTCACTTATAACCTGGATACTGTATTCGCCGGGTTCCGAGAAATAGAACGAACCGGCATATGAATCAGCCCTGAAATAAGGAAATGATACTTCCTTTGAATCAAGAACAATCCTGTCGATGGCCGGGTCAACTTCAATAAGCTTGTCGGGAATACTTATCCTTACTGAGTTGATATAGCTCAGATCAGTTGTATCCCTGGTGGCACTTGAAAGCCAAACCTTGTAGGTTCCTGGTTTTGATACAACAAGCTTCCATTCAGCAGTGTTGCTTGCAGGATTATCTGCGTCACTATAGCATGCAGCGTCGTTGAGGCTAAGTGCAAAGGTTCCGTCTGATTCCTGTACAACAGCATTTTCCGATACTTGTCCGCTCGGAGAATCGCTCCCGCACGACCAGACCAACAGCATAAACAAACTAAAAAGGGTAAAGATTTTTCCTTTCATATTTTCGTATTTTTTGACTAACAACTTTATTACAACGTAATATTAACATTTAGAGTATGCGTTCAGTTCACAAAAAATACAAATATAGTACCAACATTTTTCACGCAAATGAAGAAGTTATTAACAATTTAAGTAAAATGGTGATCATAAGGATGCTGCCGACTCTCTCAGAACCTTTTTTTTATGACGCGAGGGATTTTTTTTTTGCACAGGTGCTTCAGCAATTGCTTCTGCTACAAGTTCGGCAATATCCATTACTGAATGATGAGTCGCCGGGGCCAGTGTCTTCTTGCAGAGCGGACAGGCTGTAATAAGAGAGTCAGGTTCATTTGAAGTCAGTTTGGCTGTAACATCCTCTGCTATCCGGTGCCTCTTTTCCTGACTAAGCATTATGTTTCCAAGGCTGCCTCCGCAGCATAATGAATTCTCATCATCAAAACCGGTTGGTTCCAGTGTTGCCACATGCCTTATAACCTCTTTAGGCTCTTCATACACTCCTGAACGTCGTCCGAGTTCGCATGGGGTATGAAAGGTGACCCGTTTCTGAAGGAAATTCATATTCACAAGACCTTCATCGATAAGGTTTTTAATAAACTGTGAATGATGAAGAACTTCGACATCCAGGTAATAGCTTTCCCTGAACACCTTATAGCATATAGGGCACGATGTTACAAGAGTATGTGCTCCGGATTTCCAGATAAGCTGGGAATTAAAGTTGATAAGTTCTCTTGCTTCCCTGTCATTTCCTGCGAGCATCAGCGGTCTGCCGCAGCATACTCCTCCTTCCTCGTCAATGAACGACCAGTTAAGTCCGGATGCATCAAGAATCCGCACCATGGCTTTTTTTATCGAGGGTGTAAGATGCGTCATGCATCCGGCGAAGTACAGCACATCGGCCTTCCTTGATACCGGGGCCGGAAGAAAATCATAAGATTGCTTTGTATCCTGCTTCGGGGCAGGCACATTCAGCCTGTTCCTGAGATATCCCTTCCATCTGTTCTCGTACAAACGGTCATTTTCTTCGATTCTTCTGACGATCATCCTTATAGGCGATATCTCGATGCCCACCGGACATATCTGGTCACACCTGCCGCACATCAGGCAGTTGTGGGCAATGTCATGTATGTTATCATTGTTTCTGATTCCCTTCATCAGATATGTCGCCTGTATTGTGAGAACATCTGCTGAAAAACCAAGCTGGCAAACATCGATGCACATTCCGCAGGAAGAGCATGAGTGAACTTCCACTTCTGAGAAGCTTCCGGGCTTGTCGCCCGTCCTGATTCCCGAGTTTCTCATAAATATCAGGAAAAGTTCAGTTGGTATGTGAAGATATCTTGTAAGCGGCAGCAAAACGAAAAATGTACCCAGCGACAGCGAATACAGCCACCAGAAAGGATATGCGAGCTCATTCGCAGGAAGAAATGATGCCAGGGCAGCACCCAGGTTTCCTGTCAGAAAACTGCCTGTACCGTAAGCTCCGCTTGTAAGACTCTCTGCAATCAGGCGGCTGGGAAATATAAGCCACAGGGATGTAAGGGCAACCTTGTCGAGTGGTTTGAGCTTCGTTGTCTTTTTCATACCGACAACCCTTGAAAAAAAACGCTTTGTAACTGCCAGCACAAGACCTGAAAGGATAAATGCCAGGATAAGGTCCATTAAAAAGGCATAGGAAGCTTCAAACAATGTCTTTCCATGGTCGGGACTGAAAAATTTGAAGAAGATGGCCTTGTAGGGCGGGTTAAGATGCCGTTCCCCGAAGATATCGGCTTCGATGGTTCCGAAAAGTATAAGAAGAAACCATCCGAAGGCAAGACTCATGTGCATGTAACCAAGGCGGGGATTGGACTTTAATATCTTTCTGTGGATAAGGCTCTCGAGAAAAATCTCTTTCAGACTCTGGCCAAAAGCCTTGCCGAAGAATCCCCGCTGAAGCCTCAGTTTGTCGGGCCTTGAAAGCTCCCTGAACCATATAACGCTCCTGGCTACAGCATAGATGAGTATGAAGTACAGCCCGATGTTGAACGGTATGACGAAAGGATCAAAATTCATAGCCTTCATTTTTTG
Organism: uncultured Rikenellaceae bacterium; assembly: GCA_964555805.1. GTDB lineage: Bacteria > Bacteroidota > Bacteroidia > Bacteroidales > VadinHA17 > LD21. The sequence goes on along the minus strand of CAZKTX010000054.1, from coordinate 3,327 downwards.
TGAACGCCTGTTTTGCCAGGTAAACTACATTTCTTGTGTTTACACCTCTCGGACAGACAAGAATGCATTTTCCGCAAAGCATGCATTTTCTGATCTTCTGCCTTACCTGCTCATTCTCTCCCCTCTTTAAAAGTATATGTATCTCACGAAGACTGAATCCTGTGAAATTCCCGGATGTGCAGGCAGCAGAACAGCACCCGCACTCAATACAGAGTTTAAGGCTTGGTTCCCTTTCGAGAATGTAAGAGACAATGCTGCGGTCGTTTGCATCATAGTCGATTACACGGGCCTTCGAAAGGGAAAATCCGAATTTCTCCATTTTACTTTCTTCCTGTATTCAGATAATTTACAATCTCGGTAACTGCGCTTCGTGCGTGGGAAATCGTTTCTGTTATATTTAGCGGAGCAGTGCAGGCTCCTGCATAAAACACTCCTTTCAAATTACCCATATTGGTTCCGAAGTGATTGTCGGCCGGCTTGAAAAACCTGTTCTCTCCCATCTGGAGATTTGTCTCCTTCGCAAGCCTGATACCATCTTCCGCCATTTCCATCCCAGCCATCAGCACAAGCATGTCGAGTTCCATTTTCAGGGGCCTTCCAACCAGTGTATCCTCGACTTTAGCTACAAGCCGGTTGTCGATGTTTACTGCAACTTCCGACACCTTACCACGAATGAACCCAACCGAATATTTCTCCTGGGCCTCCATGTACAGTTCTTCGTACAGGGCGCCCCCCATCCTCATATCCATATAAAAACAAAAGACCTTGCTGGCCGGGAAAAGCTTCCTTATCTCTATTGCCTGCTTCACTGCAGTGACGCAGCAAAGCTTCGAACAGTATATATTGCCGACTTTTTCATCCCTCGAACCCACGCAATGCAAAAATCCAATCCTTTCAGGCTTCTTTCCGCTTGCAAGCTTAACTTCTTTCTTCCGGAACATTGCTTCAAGGTCGGCTGATGTAATTACATTGTCATAAATGCCATAGCCGTACTCTTCCTTCCTTTCACTTTTGAAAAGGTCAAAACCGGTTGTAAGCAACAGGGCATCACCGTTTATTGTTTCTCCGTTTCCGGTACATACAGTGAATTCGTTACCCTTATGGTTAAACCCGGTCACAGGTTGTCCGGTCAGCACCTTTATATTCTGATGGGCGACCTGATCTTTGAGATATTCAAGGACTTCGTCGCTGCTCCGACGGTCGGGAAAAAGATGGTACCAGTCCCTGAGATGTCCTCCCAGATCCTTTCCCTTCTCTATAAGGGTCACTGACAGTCCGGTTCTTGCAAGACGACCTGCCGCTTCCATACCGGCAGTTCCCCCTCCTATCACAATTACATGCTGATTCATCTCAGGAGTTTATCAGATTTTCCGGAATCGGCATCTGCCTTCCGTCCTTTGTCTTGAATTTATCGCGTGGATCAAACTCAATGCCCATCTTCCTGAGAAGCGGCTCCGACTGAACCATATGGATCTGAAGCCCTATATCCCATGGATTATAGCCCATTACAAGCGCGGCAAGCTCCTCGTATGTAAGGACAGGAATAGATTCTCCATTTGCTCCGAAAGTGGTTCCTTCCATCTCCTTTATTGTATACTGCCACTTATCCATGAACATAGTGCACCCCGGACAATTTGTAAGCACAAGGTCGGGCTTGAATGGCTGCATTGACGAAAACTTTTTTACCGTATTTGATAATGAATACCCGCGGTTCGCCTGAACAAGGTATTGCCTGAATCCGAAACCGCAGCAATGCCTTCTTTCCGGATAATCAACAACCTGTCCTCCCCACGCCTCAATCATGCCGCTGAGAACATGAGGAAACTCTGCTCCCCCAACTCCGTATTTGGGAAATATTTTTGCATAGTGACATCCTATATGCTCCACGATCCTCAGAGGTTCTCCCGTTAATTTATTAACAAGCCGGAACTTTGCCTTTTCAGCTATGGCATCGCGGAACTTATATATTATATCACTTGTATGAACAACATTTTCAGGAACATCAAACTCTCTTCCAGTTGCCTTATATAAGTATTCCCTCGTTTTCTCAAGCTCTTCCGGGAAATGCTTCCATGTTTCAAGGATCTCTGTATAGATCCCGAATGATGTTACACATGAGATTGCAATATTCTTGTATCCGGCCTCCTTCATCAGTGCATAATGACGGGCTACAACGGTCTGAATTGTCGAAAAGGGAACCACATCCGAGTGATAACCAATTCCCGTACAGGTAGTATGCGACGGATTCTCATACACATCCTTGCCAAGGACATCACGCAAAAGATGCAGGAAAAACTGTTCGGAGCCCGGGAAAAAACTCTGCCTGATGCACGACCTTACATAAAAGAAATGATCGTCAGCTATTTCTTTCTGGTAATCGCGCCAGACCTTGCTATTCTCTTCTTTTTTCTTCATTTGTGCAATAGGTCAGAATGTATGTTTCTTGTTACAAGCAGTGTATGTTTCTATGAAATATTCATTATCAATTCCTTCCTCATCGAACTGAAGACCCATTTCAACTGCCTTTTTTCTTGAGTAGGTCTCAATCGTCTCATATAATTCAGTCCCGCCGGTTACCTCAAATATCTTCTTAAGCTCTTCTTTGGCGTCTTCAGGTATTCTTCGCAGAGGTCCGGCACCCAGTTCGTTTATCTGACCTCCGAGACGCTCGTAAATGTCATAGGTGTTTTCCAGCATATAATCCCAGATCGGACCCTGCTCACGATGCATATCGGGCCTTACTGCATATGTGGCAACGCAGTATCCGTATTTGAAAATGTTCTCACCAACAGTTCTTTTGATAGCAAACTGCTGCCTTCCCTTTTCCGATTCAGTGAAGAACCCAAGTTTCTGGGAAAGAGTCCGGAGCGCCATTACAACAAGAGCCGGTGTATTGCCTCTCGGACATCTTGTCTTGCACGACATGCATTCCCCGCAATACCAGATTGTCTCTGACTTAAGGAGTTTCTCAATCTCCTCATCATCACCTTTTTGTACGGTATCAACAATTTTCCGGGGGTCATAGTCGTAGAATTCGGCTGCGGGACAGATTGCAGTACAGATACCACAATTCATGCAAGCCTTAAGACCTTCTACAAACCGAATGTCCTGCCGTAAAAGTTCCAGGTAATTTTCCATTTAGGATATCCTTGATTATAATCAGGTAAGGTTAATTTATTAACAACAAAAGTATCCTTTTAAACTCATGCAATTAAGAGGGTTAAAACCTATTTTACAGTAGGTATAAATACGTACTGCCCGGCGGTCAGCAACCCTCTTTCGCTGAAGCTTCAGAGGGCAAAGCCAGCAACCAGAAACAAGCGACCC
>CAZKTX010000053.1:4335-17509 GCA_964555805.1 uncultured Rikenellaceae bacterium | reverse complement strand
TGAGAAAGTTTACAAGGTCGTCGGCGCTGTGTTTTTTGACTTCCCGGCCTGAAACGGGTGAATAAGTTCTGCCGGCCCTGGCAAAGAGAAGTCTCATGTAGTCGTAGATCTCTGTTGATGTACCGACTGTAGACCGGGGGTTCCTCGAATTCACCCTCTGTTCGATAGCTATTGCAGGAGGGATGCCGTTAATGAAATCGACCTCCGGCTTGTTCATCCTGCCCAGGAACTGCCGTGCGTATGATGACAGGCTCTCAACGTATCTCCTTTGCCCCTCGGCATATATAGTATCGAATGCAAGAGACGATTTTCCCGAACCCGATACTCCGGTAATAACAACAAGCTTATTTCTTGGGATCTTCAGGCTGACATTCCTGAGATTATTTACTCTTGCACCCTTAACTTCAATAAAACTATCCATCTCCCTGTTCCGGTTACCCTTCTTTTTTGAATGACCAAAGGTGGCAAAAAATATAGAAATCTCAATGGATATATATAGGAGTAGCAATGCAGGAGATCCCTCGCCTAAGATGTCCTCGATTACTCGTTTTCCGCATTGATCGTCTTCCAACATGGGAATTGTTCCAATTATCCGACATCAACCGGCGAGGGATGACAGGCGCCTCTGGGGTAGTTGGGGGGTGAGGCCGCGGCGAGTGATCGGTTTCCATAAGAAGGATAAGTCAACATCTCGCCGCGGCCTCACCCCTTTTAAAACCAATTGCTATGTCATCCCGCGTCCCGGCTCACATGGCAATTCGAAGCTATCAACAGACAAATGAACGAACAAGGGAAAAAGAATCGAGCAAAAACTAAGGGATGCGGGATCTCGTTCAACGGGCAGTATATATCCCAAAGGATCCTTTGGCATGGGCAGTCCATATCCACAGGAATTCAATTTCTTCTTTCAATATTCCGTGAAATTTTGGCAGACAGCAGATACCTGGTGACGGGTATTACAATATTTTTGACGAAAAAATTTAAAAAAAATTAACATTTTATTTTGTAATTAAAATAATTCAGTTTTCTTTGCAGTTCTATTAACCACTAAAACCCGGAGGACCGCCTATTCAACAACTCTACTCTTTTTACACTTAAACAAAGAGAGAGCTATGAGAAAATCGATGTCCGATTACGAACTTATTGAAGAGTTTGTAAAGGGTGAGCAGTCCTGCTTCGAAGAATTAATCCGCCGTCACAAGAGTAAAGTATTTGCGTATATAAGTCTTTATATCCGCGATCAGGCATTGGCTGAAGATCTGTTTCAGGATACTTTTCTGAAAGTGATCCAGTCTGTCAAGTCAGGTAAATATTACGATAACGGCAAATTCATTTCCTGGGTGATGCGTATCGCCCATAACCTGATCATAGATCATTTCCGCAGGGTTAAACAACTTAACACTGTATCAAATGACGATTATGAGTCTGATCTCTTTAACTCCAGAAAGCTTGCTGAGGCAAATGTCGAGGATAATATGATCAAGAGACAGATCCAGAAAGATATAAGGAAACTGATCAGCCAGCTTCCCGAAGACCAGAGAGAAGTTGTTATATTACGCCACTATTCAGGACTGAGCTTTAAGGAAATAGCTGATTTAACTGATGTTAGCATCAATACGGCCCTTGGCAGAATGAGATATGCCCTCATAAACATGAGGAAAATGATGGAGGAGAAAAAAATCACTCTCACATTTAATTGATCTCATAGCAATATTTTTTGCCATAGGCCGTTTTTATTCTGAAGATAAAAACTAACGGCCTATGGCAAAAAAATCTACTCCTTTTCTTTCATATCACGAAATCCAGGTTGATGATATTGATATCTATGAGGATGCATTCGGCCTCTACCAGGAATTCTGTGATGTGTTTAACCTTCTGGACCAGTTGAAACCTGTTCCAAAGAAAAGACTGACTAAACGACTTATTGAGCGGGTCAGGCAGATGAACTGAAAATCAGCAAGCACAGGATTTTTATCCTGTGCTTTTTTCATGTCCCAGCCCATATCATAATGATATCAAATATATAAAATATTATATCAAAATAATATTGTTCTGAAATATTATTCATATATTTGCATTATCTAACCAATAAAATAATGCCATGAAAGAAGAATTTACTGTGAAGCCTGCCTCCGGTTACATCGCATTGTTTGCGGCTCTTATATTCCTAGCCGCAACTGTTGCCGGATTTTATTATGAAATATTCTGGCTGGGAATTGTATCTGCCCTGCTGTTTTTCCTCACCGTAAAAGGTCTGTTGATAGTCGATCCCAACAATTCAAGTGTTCTGGTTCTCTTCGGCGCCTATAAGGGAACAATCAGGGATAACGGCTTTTTCTGGGTAAATCCTTTTTATACAACAAAAAAGGTTTCTCTCAGAGCACGCAACTTCGACAGTGAACCAATTAAGGTCAACGATAAGATCGGGAATCCCATCAAGATTGGTTTTGTTCTTGTTTGGAAGGTTTCCGAAACTTACAAGGCTGTCTTTGAGGTAGATGATTACCAGCATTTCGTACTCGTTCAGAGCGATGCAGCACTCAGGAAGCTTGCCGGGCTTTATCCTTACGACAACCTGGAGGACCATGATGCTGTCATGACTCTCAGAAGCGGGGGAGAGGAAGTCAATGATGAGCTTGAAAGGGAGATAAGGGAAAGGCTGACGATCGCCGGCATTCATGTTATTGAAGCCAGGATAAATTACATTGCCTATGCCGAGGAGATTGCCAATGCAATGCTCAGAAGGCAGCAGGCTACAGCAGTTGTGGCTGCCCGCTACAAGATTGTTGAAGGTGCGGTTTCGATGGTTCAGATGGCGCTTGAACAGCTGTCTGACAAAAACATAGTTGAACTTGATGAAGAAAAGAAAGCCTCGATGGTAAGCAATCTGATGGTTGTTCTTTGCAGCGACAAGGACGCGACGCCTGTAGTGAATACCGGAACCTTACATGCCTGATATGAGTCAGAAGAAATCCATATTGCTCAGGATCGATCCCCGCACTGTCAAGGCCATCGAGAAGTGGGCCGCTGATGAGTTTCGCAGTACAAACGGTCAGATAGAATACATACTAGAGCAGGCTCTGCGCAAGGCGGGAAGACTGAAGGGAAATCGCGATGATGTGGGTGAACGCGAGGAGGGTGAGCCTAAGAAAGATTGATGAAGTACACGGAATGGCAGGCAGCAATGCCTGCCGTTTCTGTTCTTAGCCTGCTGTTGCCCAGACTGATACCTGTGAAACCGTTGGCCATGGCCATTTCAATCTCCTCACTGCTGAAATCGCCCTCCGGGCCAATCAGAATCAGTGAATCCATACCCTTTTCATAGATGTGTCCTATGCTTTTCAATGCATATCCGGGGTTGCAATGGGCTATCATCTTTATACCGGGATGCTCTTTGGCTATAAACTCGCTAAAACAGACAGGTTCGTTCAGTACAGGTCTGTAAGCCTTAAGCGATTGCTTCATTGCCGAGATGATTATATTGTTAATCCTCTCTGTCTTTACTTTTTGTTTTTCTGTGAATCTGCAGATAATCGGGGTGATCACGTCAATCCCGAATTCAACGCTCTTCTCAATAAACCACTCAAACCTGTCCTGATTCTTGACTGGCGATACAGCCATGTGAAGTTTGTAACCTCTCTTTTCAAATCCGTTAACGGTTTCAGTGATTTTAATTCTGCAGGCAGCCGGATCGGGATCGGTAATGACTCCTCTGAACAAGCCTCCCTGTCCATCAACAATTGTCACACTGTCGTCCTTCGCCATCCTCAATACCCTTATGCAATGCCGCGATTCAAAAGGATCCATCACGCATGAACTGCCGCTGATTCCGGGTACATAGAATATCTGCATTACACAAGGGGGATTGCTGTTTGTTTATCTGAAAAGACCATCTGTTTGTTCCATTTCAGCTTCTTCTGTTCCGGCCATCCTCCTGAGGAATTTGTCAAGCCTGTCTTCCACTGCTATCATATATGTATAAGGCTTTCTTTCAGTATCTTCAGGATGCTTTCTATCTCTCAGTTTTATCGAGCTTATAAGTCTGTTGAATTCGATATTTCCGGCCTGGGCCATCATAACTCCTCTGAAATACGAGAAATAATACCATGTTGAACCATCAGCTTTGAGGTATATGTCGATCATATCGCCGGTCCTTCTCCTTTGTATATCCACGAATCCGTCAACATACACATTGACGGGCTGACTTCCAATATACCCGATTCCGATTTTGCCCTTTGAGCGGAAAGAGGAGGAAGCCTCGTTCCAGTATAGTGTCAGATCGTTCAGAAGAACCTCATAGGTGAACTCTTTCGGCATGTTTCCCGATGCTCCGAACAGTCCGGTTTCCTGTCGTATCTGTGAAGCGGCTGCCTGCCCCAGCAGATCATTCATCCCCTTGACATAGAATTCAGAATTAAGGCTCACAGGCTTGAGCGTTGGCATCATTCTGAATTCGTCACTCATCATTTTCAAGGCCTCAGGTGAGAAAAAGAAATCGAGTCCGAGGATTGTTTTAATTTCAACCTTTCCTGAGTCGGTGTTATGGGCGAAGTTACCTGAACTACCCATAATTACATGATCAAAATTGGCTCCGAAGTTCAGTTTCCCCTCTCCGTTAATTGTGCATTGGTTCCGGTTAAGGGCAACCATGTTCCCGAAAAGCGATGGATCAGCGATCTTTTCCGGTGATGATATCTGGTACCTGCTCCGTGCCTTGTCATACCATAGTACTCCGGTCGCATTGACAAGTCCGACATCGGTCCAGGATTTCTGTTCTGAAAGGAAGGCCGGATAGATATGCAGCGAGTCTATATTTATGAAAGAACCCGAGAAAAGTATCATATCATTCTGATCTCTGGGTTTTTCTGAGATGGCTATCATAACGTTTTTAGGATCGATGAATGACTTGAACCTGACGGGATGGCTTTTGATGCCTTCGCAGTCGCTCATAATTCCTGCCGATCCGGTGAAAAGCAGATTTGCCGAGTTTGAATACAGGTTCACATCACCCGAGAATGTAAATGCGGGGCTGAGCATGAATTCGTCATCAGCCGCGATGAATCCCTTTGCGCTTGTCGTCATCGTGTCGACTGTGATTTCCGGGAAGCTGATCTTTTGTGTCTCATTGTTGTCATCAATATAATCGTAGAATGCGCTTCCCGAGTATCTCTTTGATGATTCAATCGCAATATCGGCCGAATGCAGGATGTGACGGTTGTTTACTGCAACAAGTGCATTCCTCAGCTTGTCAATTCCGGCTCTTCTTTTAATAGTGATTTTGCCGTTTTCAGGCTGAATAAGGGCATCAGCGATCCGTATATAGTTTATGTTCTCAGCCTCAATGAATTCCTCGTCAACGTGGTATCTGGCATTCAGAGATGTAAATGATATTGTGTCACTTAGGCTGTTTGTGGCTTTGAAAGTGGGTTTTTCGGGTGCCTGTAAACTAACGCGAAGAAGCTCTTTAGCCGGCATCAGACCGGAGGATTTGAGTCCCTTCTGTTCCATGGAGAGGATCTTTGTTCCCTGGTTGTATTCAAAATCAGTTAAGGTGCAGATATACTGAATTTCAGGAAACTTCACTACCGATGAACCAGTGTTCAGGTGGAATCTCGACAGCCGGGTAGCAAAATTAATGTCGGCATTTGCATTGTCGGCAATAAAGGCATATCCGTTTGTTGATGGCGATTTAAGGTTGTAGTCGGCAGTATCGGCCCTGATTGTTGTTGCTGAGAATGCAAACAGGTTCGATGTTATCCTCGAATCAGGCATATCGATAACTCCGCTTCCCTTAAGCCCTCCGCTTTTCAGATTGAGACTTCCGTCAAGCGATGTTCCGTTTGCAAACAGGCTGAAGGTTTTTCCGGCCGGATTGGTTGCGTGCCAGTCGTCCTTACCTGTGTACCATTTTATTTCGACGTCCTGGCTTGATAATTCAGGGAATAAACCGGAACCGTCGTTGGTTATATTGAAGGTTGAAGCTTTTGCAAGCATTGAATCGGGGTAGAACCTGTATTCGTCTGATTTGGTTGTGGCAGTGAGGTGCTTCATTACTCCGCTTCCGATCAGACCTTTGTTGCTCATATGGATCTGATCGAACAAGACAGCAGTTCCTTTGTAAATCTTGAGCCCTTCCTTTGGAATGCTCATCTGGAATCCAAGTGAGTTGTTCTCCTGTACAGTCAGGTACTGTTTTGAAGGTTCAAGTATGTTGCCTCCGTAAAATTCGCCTGTGAGCTTAAAGTCGGAATCAGAATAGTGATCAATATTCTCAAATGTAAAGGGATCAATCCTGAAGTAGAAATTATCCCTTTTATATACTCCTTCAAGTCCTGCTATTTTATCATAGAATATATATGAAGATGTGGTGGAATTGACCATTGGAAACATGGGGCGGCTTTTCAGTCCCGATTTATTCAGAGGGTCGTCTATGTAAAGCTCGGCTGAGCCCAGTTCAACAATGCTGTTAATATAGTTGGCTATCGGATTTCCGTAGGCATCGCGCTGATCTGTCTCAACCGCCATCCTGATTGAATCAATGCTTGCAAGCTTTATTTTAAAGGTGTCGTAGCTGAACTGGAAGTTCTTTCCATAAAAGGTGAAAAGGCCGGCAAGCACTGCCCCGTTGAATTTTACCCGTTTGTTTTTTCCCAGCACAACCTGTTTGTTTGAAGGGAAAATTGCAACTTTCTGTGAGTCGCTTATGAAAATGCTTTCAACTCCGTTGATTGTGATATTGTAATCGTCAAGGTCCAGTACAGCATTGTCGACCGGCGCTTTGGTTTCGCTGAAGATTGAAATTACGTCATAGTCCTTTTTTCCGGCATAGGAATCAATGTAGTCACTGGTCTTTTGTTTTATTGTAACCTCCTGGTTGGCCGGATCATAAAAGATGAATCCTTTTTTAGCCAGATCAATGCAGAGGCCGGTGACATATTCTTCTGATTTCCTGAGCCATTTGGCAAACTCACTTACAGGAAAGGTTTCGGAGTAGTAGTACTCACTGAATTTCTTGAGTCGTGTCAGAGGATGATCGTTGTCGAGATTCATTAATTTCAGGAAGTCGTTCGAATCGAAAAAAGTGGATGACTCGAAAAGTGCCTGTCCCATTGCAGCGCCCATCGGTCGTGAAATGATGACTTCCGATTCCTCCATATTCCACGACAGGTTTTCGAAATACATGTCAACATCATGCCATGTGTTGTAATAGGGGCTCTGGGAAACCGGGTTGTTAGTCCTGAACAGACTTACTCTCCTGTTTTTTCCATTGAAGGAGAATCCCAGGTTTGTGTGATAAATTGAATCCTGCCGGAGATAGATTGTAGCCTCGGTCTCCTGGCTGTTTATGCCGGTGGGGGAGAACACAAAGTCATTTGCCGCAATTTTAATAAAAAGAGTGTCGCGGCGAAAAAGGTTTATCAATGCAGGGAAGGCTCTTTCTCCCTTCCCTTTTACAAGAGCGCCTTCAAACAGAAGGCCTCCCTGGTATTCGAGTCCCTTGTATAAATTCTTTATCCGGAACTGACTTGTATATGTCTTAAACTGAGGGTATGTTGCCCTCTCTTTACTGACTATTGTTGAAGCCTGATCGGTGAGCAAACCATAAACCGGCTCGCTGAACCACGATTTATTGGTGAGCCGGGCTGAATCGCATGAGAATGCATTCCTGCTTGCATCTATAACATAATCAGACATCTCAGCATAGACTTCTGATTGCGGATATCCTGCTTTTTCCCATGTAATCATCCCTCTTGATCCAAGAAATTTCTGCAGGTCAGGAAAATAGATGCCCGAAGCGCTGTATATCTCTGTACTGTCGCGATGCGAATAGCAGGTAAGGGTGACTTTGTCAAATATGGCGTAAAAGGCCGTATCCCGGCCGAACTTAATATTCGTTCCCTTTACTTTCCATGTAACCGAGCCAGTATTTATAAGCAGGTTTTTCTTTATAAGAAGCTGGGTATTCCCGATGTATCTCAGAATTATCTCGTTCCTTATCCCTGGTTTGAGAATTATGTCTGTCAGCCCCAAAAGCCAGTTATTGAAGAATCTGACATCAGTTGTATATTGGCTGAGATCAGTTATAGCACCAAGCAGCTGGATGAAGTGAGGTGATGGCCGCATCTGTCTTTCAGCGAGCTTTGAAGAGATATTCATAATTCTCTCCTTGTTTTCGGAAGTGAAAGAAGAACTGTCCCATCTGGAAACGAACTGAGTCAGAATGACTTTGTTCTCATCTGACAGACCTTGTCCCATAAAGGCAGAAAGTTCATAAGTGAATTTCATAGGATCTCCGCTAAAAGCCGGTTTCGCCTGCGAAAGTAGCCTGCCGGCCGGCAGCAGAAACAGAAGTATTCCCGATATGATGAACTTCCTGATCATAAAAACATTATGTTAATCCGGGATTAAAGGTGTTTAAGAGTATACAGATCTCTGCACCTTTAATCCGGATTGATTTAATTATCAGATGGCTTCAACGATAGCCGTGAAATCATCTTTCTTCAGGGCGGCTCCGCCGATCAAACCACCGTCGACATCGGGCTTTGAAAATATCTCAGCCGCGTTTGAAGGCTTGCAGCTTCCGCCATAAAGTATTGTAAGGTTATCAGCAATTTCTTTGCCATATTTTTCGGTGAACAACCCCCTGATATACTGATGCATCTCCTGTGCCTGCTCAGGTGTTGCTGTAAGTCCGGTGCCAATGGCCCAGACTGGTTCATATGCAACGACAACATTCTTGATTTCTTCAGCCGGTATATTGAATAACCCGTTCTCAATCTGGTTTTTCACAACCTCAAAGTACTTGCCTGATTCCCTTTCACCCAGGACTTCACCGCAGCAGAAGATCACCTTCAGACCGGTTGAGAGGGCAAGCTTTGTTTTCCTGTTCAGCAACTGGTTGTCCTCATGGTAGTAACTTCTTCTTTCCGAATGACCTATGATTACATACCCGGCTCCGGTGCTCAGTATCATTGCAGGTGAGATTTCGCCAGTATAGGCGCCGGAAGGTTCTGAAGCGCAATTCTGGGCTCCGAGGCGTACATTCCCGTCCTTCAGTATCTGCGACACTCCGGCAAGATGAATGTATGGGGTACAGAGTATAACTTCAGCCTTTGACGGTTTTAACCTGAAATAAGTATCTACCGATTCAGCAAGCTTTAATCCTTCAGCCAGTTCCATGTTCATCTTCCAGTTGCCGGCAACAATTTTCTTTCTCATAGTTTTTTGGTTTATAACGTAGTTTAACAATAGTCTCGCTTAATGAAAGCCTCCCGCTATGGGCTCCTTCCCCCCTGGGGGAATCCCGAAATTTCGGGAGGGAAGGGGGTATAAATATGGATAATTATTAATTTTATTCATCAATGCCGATATTCTTTCTTTTCTTTATTCGTCAACAGCGATGGACTAATCAGCAACAATAGCACTGCAAGAGCAAGTCCGATAGTATAGACGACCAGAACCGGACTCCTTCCTGTCATCTTCTTAATTTGCTGTCCTGTCATCTCATTTACAAAGGATTCTTTGGGAGGCAGTGTTGCCCATGACCATTTTCCAACAATTGTTCCTGCCCTGAGCAGCATGTATCCGGGATTTGACCTTACAACTGTCTTGAGTGTCGTTTCATCGGCAGTGCAGAAAGTCAGTCCGTTATCATAACTCTTTACAACATCGCTTGCCGAGGCTGTTACAACATAAAAACCCATTCCTTTTTCAGTACACCAGGTCTCCAGTTCAAATCCCTTCTCGAGATGCTTTTTGTCGGCCTTGTCGAGTTTTGAAGATATCATGAGCAGAGTGTAACCCGGATTTGAAAGAATCCATTCGGTTATATCCTCTCCATTCATCGTAGTGATGCTGAAATCGTGGATGGGAGGGACATAGCCTTTTTTAACAAGTACCGATTTCTGGTCAACGAAGGTCCATGTTGTATCATCGGCAGGATAGTTTTCGAGGGTGAACTCCTGTTTCACACCATCCTTTTCGTAGATGAAGGTTGTCATGTATTCATCGGCAGGTTTGCCTTCGGGAATAATCATTCCCTCAGTGATGTTGTTCCCGGTCTTATAAGGAAGGAAGTCGATCAGCTGAAGGTATTTCAGATTCAGCAACGAGAATATCACAAAGAGGATTGTGACTGCAATTATTGTAAGCCATTCCCTGACTGGCGTGCACCTGTTGCTGAATTTCTTCCTGTTGATGAAAAGGAAGATAGCCGGGATCAGGATAATCACGTTCTTGCCGAATGTCTGCCAGTTTGTAAGATGGATTGCATCCCCGAAGCAGCCGCAGTCAGATACGGGATTGGTTAGTGCAAGAACAAGAGTGAGCGGGGTGAAGATCGCCATAAGGAACATTACTCCCCGGATTCCGGTTTTTATCCTGTAGCCGCTGAGTACCGAAAATCCGGCTACGAACTCGGCTGTGAAGAGAATAATTCCCATGATAAGTGCGAAAGGCTGAAGAAAGTCGAGGTGGAAGGCCTGGAAATAATCACCGAATTTATAAGCAGAACCAAGCGGATCAACAGCCTTTACAAAACCCGAGAACATGAACAAAAGGCCAATAATAATTCTGCTTGCAAGTTTAAATGCCTTCATATCAGATCAGTTTCCTCTCAGTGATAGTTTTGATTATCAACGACGAAATATCCTCAGGGGCTTGCATGCTGCCATGATTATCGCTGCAGTCGATAACGGCAAGCCGTTCATCAGTAAGAGCCACTCTCAGGTAGATGTCCCTGACCTGTTTCTGAAAAAGCAGGCTCTCTTCGTGGATATCACTGGTGCCTTTCAGATAATCCCTGTCATTGCCTGTTCTCTGTTTGCCAAGTTTTTTCTCTGTAAACGAAAAAGGCACGTCGAGGAAGATATTCAGGTCGGGTTTTGGGATTCCGAAGTGACCGAATTCAAGTGAGAGTATCCAGTTCAAAAGTCTTTCCTGCGACCCGGGGTCATCCAGTTTTGCACACTGGTATGCTATGTTTGAATATGTGTACCTGTCGAGAAGGACTATTTTGCCATTATCGAGCCAGTTTTTAATCATTCCTGAAGCATCCCTGCGGTCGCCTGCATAAAGCATTGCAACAAGGTAGGGATCCACATCCCCGATAGAACCGAATTCTCCGCGGAGAAACCGGGCAATCAGTTCTCCGAAATAAAGTGAATCGGTTCTGGGAAAATGCAGGAATTCACAACTGTAACCTTTTGAGACAAAATAATCGTTCATGAGTTTCAGCTGAGTTGACTTTCCTGATCCGTCGACTCCTTCAATTACAAAAAGCTTCATACTTTTATGATTTCAACAGATGCAAAAGTAATAATCATCGCTTAAGATGAAAACTGATAGGGATTTAATTTATTATGCCTCTGATCACAACCGGCGTAACGGGCTGAGGGAAAAAAATCGTAATTTAGAAGCCTCAATGAACAACTGATGGCCGCCAAACCGCAATATATTAATGTACGAGGCAATCTGATAGATCTTTCGGTTCCCAGGGTTATGGGGATAATCAATGTGACTCCCGATTCGTTTTTCAGTGGAAGCCGGGCAGAATCGGAGGGGGAGATTATAGGAAAAGCCGCTAAGATGCTGGAGGAAGGAGCCGATTTTCTTGATATCGGAGGATGGTCATCGCGTCCGGGTGCCGGAGAGATAACCCCCGAAGAAGAAATGAAAAGGGTTATAAACGCAGTCAGGGCCGTCAGCAGTGAATTTCCCGGAGCAATTATTTCAGTCGATACTTACCGCAGTGAAATTGCAGAAAGAGCCATTCTGGAATATGGAGCGGCAATTATAAATGATATAGCCGCCGGTGAAGCAGACAGGCTGATGTTCCAGACCGTCGCAAGGCTGAAGGTTCCCTATATAATGATGCATATGCAGGGAAAGCCCGAAACAATGCAGGTAAATCCTGTTTATGAGGATATTACATCTGAAATCATTCGTTGGTTCGGAGAAAGGATTGCAAGACTGAAGGCAATGGGTGTTAGCGACATTATTATCGATCCGGGATTCGGGTTTGGAAAGAATGTCAGGCATAACTTTGAACTGCTGAATCATCTGAGGGATTTTTCAATAACCGGATTGCCTTTACTGGCAGGAATTTCGAGAAAGTCAATGATCTGGAAAACTCTCGGGATAACTCCGGAAGAGGCTCTGAACGGGACTACAGTGCTTAATACTGTGGCTCTTCTTGCAGGGGCCGATATACTGAGGGTTCATGATGTAAAAGAGGCAGTTCAGGCTGTCAAGCTTGTACACTCAATTAAAAATAGCGGTAACTGATTATGATACTTGATATTACAATTATTGATATAATAGATATAGTCCTGGTGGCGATAATCCTTTATCAGCTTTACCGGCTTATGAGGGGTACGGCAGCCCTTAGCATATTCATCGGGATATTCATTATTTACATGTTCTGGCTGATAGTCAAGGCCCTGAACATGGAGCTTATTGGTGCGCTTCTGGGGCAGGTCGTCGGAGTTGGTGCGATTGCTCTCATTATTGTGTTCCAGCAGGAGGTACGCAGGTTTCTCCTTGTTATAGGGAACCGGTACATGAACAGGAGGAGGTTCTCTTTCGGCAAAATATTCACAACCGAGGAAGAGACGGGGAACCCAAGGGAGGCAGAAGAGATAGTCAGGGCTGCTGAATCGATGGCTTCAAAAAAGATAGGAGCGCTGATAGTTCTTGGCCGGAAAAGCAGTCTGGATATTTATTCAGAGGGTGGTGAGAGGGTAGACGGAATAATAAGTGCGGGCCTGCTCGAAACTATATTCTTTAAGAATACGCCGCTTCACGACGGTGCTGTACTTATCGAGGACGGAAAGATTTTTGCGGCACGCTGTCCGCTTCCCGTAACTGACAATATGAATCTGCCGGCGAAGTTTGGAATGAGGCACCGGGCCGCAATCGGCATTTCGGAACACACCGATGCACTTGTAGTTGTTGTGTCGGAAGAATCAGGACATATAACAGTAGCAGAAGGCGGTGAGATAAGGGAAAACCTCACACCCAACGAACTCCGCCAGATCCTGCTCAGGGAGAAAATCTGACTTACCCCGTACCTCGTACCTCGTACCGCGCACCGCATCAACCTATTATCACTATTTCCCCAGAATCGAAATCAACAGGCCTTCCTTGTCGTCAGATGAGCCTTTGCTGAAAGCCT
>CAZKTX010000053.1:0-4235 GCA_964555805.1 uncultured Rikenellaceae bacterium | reverse complement strand
AGAATCGAAATCAACAGGCCTTCCTTGTCGTCAGATGAGCCTTTGCTGAAAGCCTGTTCTAAGAGTTCCTTCTTCTCAGGGACAAGCTTCTGGAGCGATTTTTTATTCATCTGGACCTGGTAGAATATGCCATCCCTGCCTTTCAGGTAATACTTGTTTTGATCGACATACTCGTCGTATCTTCTGTCGGAGCTGTACGCCCCCTTATAATCAGCACTGAGAAAGCTTTTCATCGGGATTTTAATGAACTCATATTCTCCTTTGCTCAGCACCTGGTAAAACCTTATTTCCTTTAAGTCCTTTTCAAATTTCTGACCTTTTGTAGTCATGAATAACTGCTCAATGCCGTTTCTGTTAATAACAAGCTCCGATACATCAGAAGCCGGTATTGAGAACAACTGACTGCTTCCTGAGCCGGCATAGATCAGGGCATTGTTTACAAGGTCGAGATCAGCGGTAATCCGAAAATAATCATCCTGACCGTAGAGTTTAATGAACGATGGGAGCAGGGTGTCTATCAGTCTTGGAGTTCCCTTTACTCCTTCATACCTGTTGTCGTAACTGATTCCTGTCTGGGATATCTTGTTGAGATTGATTATAGATTGCATGTTCTCAACAGATTTGAATACCCTCTGAGTGGCCTCTGAAATCTTCTGGGACCAGGCAGTCAGGGTCAGAGTCATTAATGTCAGGATTAATATTGATTTTTTCATTGTCTTGTTTTATGAGAATAATTCAGTCCTTTTGCCGGTTAGGCATTCAGATTCAATACAAATTTAACAAATTTTGGCGGAATGATTTTATTTAAAATTACAGGGCGTTCCCCGGTCTGAACCATGGCGCCCCATATGGGGCTTCGCGGGCTGTGTGGACTGCAAAACGGGGCGTTCGCCCTAAACCATGGCGCCCCTACGGGACTGCAGAGCCCCGAGCGGGGCTTAATATTTTTGCTGCTTTAATGAATTCTTGCACAATTTTTATAACTTTTGCAGCTTATAGAAACAACAGGTGCCGGCAATAATTGAAATTTAAACTTATAATAAATGAAGAACTCACTTTTAATACTCATTTTAATGGCAAGCTTGACTGGATTATACAATTGTTCCGGCAGTTCAGACCCTGCAGAATGGAGCAGCAAAAAAACCGACCAATGGTTTGAGAAGGGCGAGTGGCTTAACGGCTGGAAGGTTGCACCTGATGAATCGATAAACAGGAAGTCTTTCGCTATTTCATATTTCAGTTACAAGGACAGGTGGGATAAAGCTTTTGCTTTTCTGAGGGATAATGATCTCTCAGAACTTGAGCTGAAACGGTACGATATTGACGGGAACAATGTATATGCCCCTGTCAGTGAATACCTCACCAAGAATGAGGAGGATGCCCGCTATGAGGCCCACAGGGCATACATCGACATTCAGTATGTCGCAAGCGGCAAGGAGCTTATAGGAGTGGCTCCGATGTCGGCCAAAAAGGATGAGCTTGAAGCCTACAAACAGTCAGGCGACGTTGAATTTTTCACTGTCAGCGGAGGAGAAAACCGCCTTGCCACTCCCGGGAAGTTCTTTATCTTCTTTCCGGAGGATGCCCACCGCCCCGGGCTCAGGGATGGTGAGAACTCTCCCGTGAGGAAAGTTGTTGTTAAAATAAAAGTGAATTAAAAGAAAGAGACGCCCGGGGAAGGCGTCTCCTGCATCTTGGGTTGGACGGCACTGTGCAGTTAAGAAGTGCTTATGAAAGGTTTTACGCGAGTCGCCCGGAAATGTTACATTTTTCTGCCGATCTTTGATGAAAAACAATGAATAAGTTGGCAGTTGGCAGTAGACAGTTGGCAGAATCCGGCGTCCTGTGCCCTCCACCTTCGCTAAAGCTACGGTGGACACTGTGTGCCCTGCGCCCTAAGTTAATTAGTTAACAATATGCATATAGACCACATTGCAATCTGGACAGTAGACCTTGAAAGGGAAAAGAAATTTTTCCTGAAATACTTTGTTTGCAGCGCCGGCAAAAAGTATGTCAATCCTGTTAAAGGATTTTCATCTTATTTTATCACCTTTTCAGGCGGAGCGAGAATAGAGCTGATGAAGAGGGATGATATTTCCGGAATCAGAAACTGTGAAACAATAGGGATCACGCATCTTGCTATCAATGTGGGCAGCAGGGAAAAGGTCGACAGCATGACAGCTTTACTTGAGGAGAACGGGGTTACAGTTAAAGGCAGGCCAAGAGCCACAGGCGATGGTTACTACGAAAGCGTGATCCTTGATCCTGAAGGAAATGTAATAGAATTGCTAAGCAACGTGTAAATTTCCGGATCAGCGAGGAAACAGTAACAAGTTGGCAGTTGGCAGGATGCAGTTGGCAGATTTTGGAGCCCTGAGCCCTGCGCCCTGCGCCACTTGCCAGCAACCAATAACCAGCAACAAGCAACCCTCTTTCGCTAAAGCTTCAGAGGGCAAAGCCAGCAACAAGCAACAAGCAACCATAAACTATAAACTTTTTATCATGGCAAAAATAGCAATGCTCGGAGCCGGATTCATCGGCGATTTTTACACTTTCGCACTCCATGGCCAAAGGAACCGCGATAGTGTGTGCATTATTTATTCACGGGATGAAGGCAGGGGAAAAGCCTTTGCCATAAAACATGGGATTCCGCGGTGGACTACATCCATGAAAGAAGCGGTGGAGGATCCCGAAGTGGACGTCGTCATAATAGGACTTCCAAACAACCTTCATTATGAGGCAGTCGCCCTGGCTGCTGAAGCCGGCAAGGCTGTTTTCTGCACCAAACCCCTGGGAAGGACTGCCGATGAGGCAAAGCTTATGCTTGATATTGTTGAGAAAGCAGGAATTACTCACGGTTATATGGAGGATCTTGTATACACTCCAAAAACGCTCAAGGCGCTTCGGTCAGTGGCATCTGGCGACATAGGACAGGTTATCTGGGCCCGGTCGAGGGAGACTCATCCCGGGCCTCACAGCGACTGGTTCTGGACCCGGGAAGTGTCGGGCGGAGGGGTTCTTCTCGATATGGGCTGTCACTGCATCGAAATCTCAAGGAATTACATAGGGAAGAACATAAAGCCTGTGGAAGTAATGTGCTGGGCCGACACTCTTGTGAAACCGATAGAGGCTGAAGACAATGCGCTGGGCTGGGTAAGGTACGAGAACGGGGCTGTCGGGCAGTTTGAGGTCAGCTGGACCTTCCGGGGGGGTATGGATCTCCGTGACGAAGTAATGGGAACTGACGGAACATTATGGGTAAATAATTTTCTCCGGACCGGATTTGAGATGTTCACTGCCGGGGGTAAAAAGGGATACGTTGCGGAGAAGGCAGAAACTGAAAAGGGATGGCTCTTTCCGGTCGGCGACGAAGTGGTTGAACTTGGCTATACCGACATGCTTACGGATATGTTTAACGCATTTGACATTAAATCCCAGCCGAAGGAGACATTTTACGACGGCTATGTTGTAAACGAGATAATGGATGCCTGCTACCGTTCGGCAAGGTCGCGTCTTTGGGAGCCGGTCAGGCTGCTTACATGGAGGGGCAATGAATTTACCGAAAAGATCAGTGCTCTCCGCGATTTTGATGATGAATACTACCTTGTGAAGGAAGAAACAATGCCCGACGGAACAGTCAAGCTTATTCTGAAAAACAAGCAGTCGGGCAAGATCTCTCACAGGGTAAGAAACTGAACAGCCTCTTCCTTGATTCACATATAATATTATTGTGTTCTGAGTAATAATTCAGGCGCGTGGCCGTTTTTTATGGGATATAGATAGAAAGTCAATATCAGCAAAAAAGGTTGTGTTTTACTGTTTTTTGTCAATACGGCAAGGCATCTTAGGATCAGGACGGGCACATTGTACCTTAAGAAGTTGTGGTTCAGTACATGAACGAATGCTCTGAGGTCTATGAAAAAAGGTTTACTTCTCTTGTTACTGGGAATAGTGTCAGCTGGCCTTTCCGGTCAGACATGTACAATTATTTCCAAAGCCAACAATATCACACCGGACAAATTATGTTCTCCGGTGTCGGTATCATGGAATGTCAGCTATACAGGCGTTACAAATGCCGGAACTCCTGTAGCAATAAGGTTTGACTGGAACAATGGTTCAGTCGTGACAGTTCCGGCCATTCAGTCGGCGCCGGGAGTTTTTGCAGCTACCGCCACAAATACATATACATCGGCCGGCAGGCTGTGCAATTACCATCCGCAGGCCACTCTTCTTGT
>CAZKTX010000052.1:0-17639 GCA_964555805.1 uncultured Rikenellaceae bacterium | reverse complement strand
ATCTCTACATTGTCGATGAAAAAGCGGTTCTCGTTGGGCCCTCCTCCCCTTACTATTACGTCATTCCTGAAAGCGGGTGTGGATGCAACCCCGGGGAACGATTGTATGACCTTTGAAATATCCCTGTTGCCTCCGGGATTCTTTTCTATCTCATCAATTCCAATTATCCTTGCTGAAACCGGACTTTCAATCTTTTTAAGAAAAGGTGATGCCTTGATCACAACCTCTCCGATCATAGCGGTGTTTTCCTCAAGCGGAATGTCGAGGTTCACAGGATTGCTGTTTGTTACAAGTATTGCCTGTGAAACATAGGGTTTATACCCTATTGAAGAGGCCCTTAGTTCAACATAACCGGGCTTTATTCCTGTAAATGAGTAATTGCCATCGTAATCGGAGATGGCTCCGATTGTTGTGCCGAAGATCTGCACAGTTGCAAATGGGACACCCTCGTTTGTGTTTGCATCGAAGATTCTTCCCTTTATAACCCCGGAGTTAGTCTGCCCGGTCAGGCAGGGAATCGCTGCGAAGAGTAAGATAAATGTAAAAATATACCTGTTCATGTTTTTCATTGTTTGCGGGAGTAACAAAATACTCCTCTTAATTGTTTAATAGAAACCGGTGCAAAATTAACAAATTCATGCAAGGCTCTTCAGAGCAGTGCTGAGCTCAGGATATCTGAATGAATATCCGGATGATATTATTTTTTCAGATGAAACCCTGGATCCTTTCAGCAGAATCGACGACATTTCACCGAAAAGTATCCTGAAAACAAAGGAAGGTATTGCAGGAAAGAAGAAAGGCCTTCCCATTACTTTGGAAACAGTCCTCATAAACTGGCTGTTGGTTACATGTTCAGGCGCCGCTGCATTGTAAGCTCCCCTCATCGAGTGGTCCTCCACAGCTTTTATGTACAAGCCGCAAATGTCGTCAATGTGGATCCACGGCAAGTACTGCCGTCCGCTCCCGAGAGGTGAACCGATCCCGAACCTGGCCGGAAGCGCCATCTTCTGAAGTACGCCGCCTTTTCCGGACAACACAATGCCTGTTCTCAGAATAACAGTCCTGATGCCAAGACTCCCTATATTTCCGGCTGCCTCTTCCCATCTTCGGCAAACCTCACCGGTGAAATCAGTCCCGGGATCATCCGTTTCAGCATGGATCCGTTCAGTTGTAAGCGTTCCATAGTATCCGGCTCCTGAGGCAGAAATAAATGCTTCCGGCCTTTTACCGCTTTTCTTCAGTATGTCAAGAATAAGTGCGGCAGAGTTGATGCGGCTGTCAATTATTTCTTTTTTCCTCCTTTCAGTCCACCTGCTGTCACCAAGCCCTGCCCCGGCCAGATGTATAATATAATCCGCCATTGTTATTGCTTCCGGATCAATCGTCCCTGAATCCGGATTCCATCTGTAAACCCTGAATCCGGCTGAATCCGCTGTTCTTCTGCTTAAAAGTGATACATTATATCCACTAGCCCTCAGTTTGTTACTGAGGTGTTTCCCGATCAGGCCCGTACCTCCGGTTATAAGTACGTTCTTCATTGCTTGTCAATAGCGCAGACAATTTTAATTAATTTTTAAAAAAATGTAATCTTTTTACACCTTATATAATATTTATATAATATTTTTGTTATATATAAGTAAATTTTATATAACATGGATATTATATCAAACCAGCTTTACAGCGGATCGCTTAAGACGATAGTACTGAAATTGTTGAAGGAAGAGGGTCAGATGCATGGATATGCGATGACCCGACGGGTTGAAGAGATTACAGGTGGTAAAATAAAACTAACGTATGGCGCTCTTTATCCGATCCTTCATAAGCTTGAACATGAGAAGGCGGTAGTTACAACTACCGGGATCCACAATAACCGTACAAGGGTGTATTATTCCCTTACCCCGAAAGGCGAATCGGTAGCGATTCTGAAAATCAGGGAGCTAAAGGAATTTATCGAGTCGCTTCAGAAAATAATTGAACCCCAGACCGGACTCAACTATGCCTGAACTTACTATCCATAATATTGAAATAATTGCGGGTGAGGTAAGAAGCCAGGAAATAGTATTCTCTCATCTTGCAGATGAACTCATCGATCATTTATGCTGTGACGTAGAGGATGAGATGGAGGGCGGACTGGCTTTCGGTGAAGCCTGGGCTCGGGTGAAGCAGAAATTTGGAATAAGAAGGTTAAAGGAAATCCAGGAGGAAGCTCTTTATGAAACCGACATAAAATACAGATTTATGAAAAACACAATGAAAATTTCGGGAGTTGCAGGTACGATATTGTTCGGTTGTGCCGCAATGTTTAAAATCCAGCACTGGCCTGGTGCCGGGATAATTCTGACCCTCGGCGCAATGATTCTTACATTTGTTTTCATGCCCTCGGCTCTGGGTGTGCTCTGGAAAGAGACCAAAAGCGGGAAAAGGCTGGTTCTTTTTATATCTGCATTCCTGTCGGCAGGTCTTTTCATAACCGGTATCCTTTTCAAGATCCAGCACTGGGATGGAGGAGGTCCGGTTTTAATAATGGCTGGTGTTGTAATGTTGTTTCTATTGATACCATCCCTTCTGTCAGCCGGCCTTCAGTATGCTGAAAAAAAGGCTCTGAAGCCTGTTTATGTAGTTGGTGCAATTGGAATGGCGGCCTTTTTCACGGGATTTTTGTTCAAGCTTATACATTGGCCGGGATCCGGAGTACTTCTTATGAGTGGTCTGGTGATTATCTTCTTCATAGTTTTACCGTGGTACACCCTGTTGAAATGGAAGAACGAGAGCTATGTAAGGCCCGGATTTATATTCCTCATTGCAGGTTCACTTTCAATAATAATGCCTGCGGCGCTTTTGAATCTCAACCTCCAGCGTTCTTTTGATGCGGGTTTTATTAATAATCTGGAAGAACAGCAGGCTTTATATAACTGCCTGCTGCAGAACAAGGATGATTTTATTGATTCAAATCACGACTCTTCTTACTTTGAAATTTTGAGCCGGCTCGATTCAAGAACAGCCGACCTGCTGAGAGTTATCACAACCGCAGAAGAGAAGATTACAGAGACCGAATCACGCAGTTTGCTCAGGAAAGCCGTTGATGATTACAAATCTTATCTGTCGTCAGTCATTCCCGCTGACACATATAATGAGATTGATAAATTGATCGATCCTTCAATCGTCCTCCCGCCTCCGGGCTCAGAAAACAGAATTGTATCTGCGATGTCGGCACGGCACTCTCTGGCAGTTCTGAAAAACAGCCTGCTTACGGCGGAGCAATATGCTTTAAAGAAAATTGCAGGACTTTACTAATCCATTAATAAATACTCAGATGAAGAAGAAAATTTATATACTGGGACTGGTTACTGCCATGATTGTTACACTTGGCATAATATTCAAGGTAAATCACTGGGCCGGAGCCGGTATATTGCTTACAGGTGGAATTACGATCCTTGTCCTTGCTTTTTTGCCGCAGGCGCTTATAAGCAGTTATAAAGCCGAGGCTGACAGAAGTAAACTGTTTTTATATATTATTGCCTGGCTGACATCTTTCCTGGTTTTTGCTGCAATGCTCTTCAAGATTCAGCACTGGTCCGGGGCTGGCTTATTAATGCTTATTGCAATCCCTTTCCCCTTTCTTGTTTTTCTTCCTGTTTATATTATCGTTACATCGCGCGACAGAAATCACAACATTTACAGTACAGTCTATGTTCTGTTTCTTCTGATGTTGATTTCATGCTTCACGGTTCTTCTTTCCCTCAATGTTTCAAGGGAAAAGATGAAGGATAGTTATAACATTGTTCATACTTACTTTCAGTCGGAGAAAGCGCTTGACAACCTTAAGGTACAGAATCAGTCACCAGTCGGTCAGCAAATTGATGATCTTATTGCCCTGACTCAAGAATATAAGGATCTGTATCTTAAATCGTCAGGCATTTCGGTTGACATGTGGAAGGGTGATCTGGGGGTTTATCAGGATGAGTTTTTATTCAGGCAGCCTTCAGACGAGTTTAACGGGCCGGCAGAAACCCTTGATCTTAAATTATTGTCAGGGCTCAGGGACTTAATTTCGTTATTTGAAAAGACACCGGGATGCGAGTCACTTGCATCCGCCGCTCCGTCGGTTTTCAGCCTTGAAAAGACCGGCAGCGGAAACTACAGCTGGAATCCTGATCTTATCTCCTCTGCTTCACACCCCTGGCTGCTTGTCTATCTTTGGGGTCTTGAAAACAACCTTAAGATGCTCAGGGCGGCGATATAATATGTCCCTGCATTCGTCATTAAAATAATCCTTTCCGTCGGGAAATAATCCCGTTACTTCCATTTGATTTTTCGTGGTTGTATTCCCAGGCTACTTTTACGCCAAACGAAAACAGACCATGAAAAATGGAATAATGATTTTTGGCGTATTCTTCCTCCTGACATCAGGGCTCAGGGCCCAGCAGGATAGTGTCTGGACACTTGAAGAATGTATAAACTACGCCCTTGAGAAGAATATCCAGGTAAGAAAGGGAGAGCTCTCGAATGAGAGGTATGTGTATTATGCCGATCAATCAAAGGCCCAGCGGTTTCCTTCTGTAAATGCTTCGCTGACACAAAATTACAACTGGAGCAAGTCCTCCGGCGGATCAGGATACAGCGGAATGAACGGCTCAAATGTGTCGATGAATTCATCGGTTACAATCTTCAACGGATCGAGACTGACGAATCAGATAAAACAGGCTGAACTTGACATACAAAGCGGTCAGTATACACTTGAAACGACAAAGGAGTCGATAAGCCTGAGCATTCTTAATGCTTACCTTCAGGTTCTTTATGCTGAAGAGCAGGTAAAGAACAGCGTGAAGCAGATTGAATCAACGGAAAGCCAGCTGAATCTTGCAGCTGAGCGACTTGCAATGCAGGTTATTTCAAAAGCTGATTATGCCCAGGTAAAATCCCAGCTTGCAGGCGAAAAACTTAACCTGGCCAATTCTGAAAGCCAGCTGGCAATTGCAAAGGTGAATCTCGAACAGCTGATGGAGCTTCCTGTAACCGACGACTTCAATATTGCACACCCCGAGCTTCAGGATATGCTGAATCAAAACAGGGTGCCTGATGTCACAGCTGTTTATGAAACTGCGCTTGCAATTAAACCTCAGATAAAAAATGCCGCTGTAAACAAGGAGATTGCCGAGCTCGACGGGAAAATTGCCAAAGCAGGGTATTATCCAATCTTATCGGCTAGCGGAGGAATTGGCACAAATTATTCAAGCCTGGGAACAGATCCGTATTTTGATCAGATAAATAACGGTATAAATCCGTCGATTGGATTATCGCTTTCAATTCCGGTTTATCAGAGGAAACAGGTCAAAACAAGCGTTGCTGTTGCGCAGATCGGATATCAGGATGCTGAACTTACCGAAATAAATACAAAAAACGAACTCAGGAAAAGCATCGAACAGGCATGCCTGGATGTAAGTTCTGCCCAGGTTGAATATGAGGCAAATCTTGAGAATTACCAGGCAACAGTTGAATCGGCTCAGCTGTCGGATGAAAAATTCAGGCAGGGTATAATCAATTCAGTTGACTACCTGGTTTCCAAGACTAACCTTATAGTAGCCGAAAGTCAGCTGCTTCAATCGAGATTTAACCTGATTTACAGTTACAAAGTGCTTGATTTTTATTCCGGAATTCAATTATCACTTTAAAAGCAATTACAAAAAAATATGATCATGAAACAGAAGATTTTAATATCTGGCGGGGCAGTGGCCCTTGCATTAATCGCGATTCTTTTATTGAAGCCCTTTTCAAAAAAAGAAGCCGAATACACTTTCGATACCGTTAAGGTTCAAAAAGGCAACATCTCCAATGTTGTCACGGCAACCGGTACTGTCGAAGCTATGACAACTGTTGAGGTTGGCACCCAGGTGTCGGGCATTATCGAACACGTATATGTCGATTTCAACGACAATGTTAAGCAGGGCCAGGTACTGGCCAGGCTCGATGAAACATCCCTGAGGGCGCAGCTTCAGCAGAGCCAGGCCTCACTCGATCAGGCTCAGGCACAGCTGAATTTTCAGGAGGCAACCTGGAACAGGCTGAAAGCCCTTTATGACAAGGAGCTCATTGCAAAGGCTGATTATGATCAGGCATTATATAATTACGAAAACGCCAAAGCTGCAGTTTCAAATGCAAGGTCGTCGGTTGACAGGGCAAAGGTAAACCTGGCGTATGCAACTATAACCTCCCCCATCGACGGTGTTGTTCTGAACAGGGCAATCGAGGAAGGACAGACCGTTGCTGCAAGCTTTAATACCCCCGAGATGTTTACTATTGTAAACGACCTTACCCAGATGGAAATTCAGGCAAGTGTGGATGAGGCTGATATTGGACAGGTGAAACAGGGACAACGTGTTGACTTTACAGTTGATACCTATCCCGATGAGAAATTCGCGGGATCGGTTTCACAGGTCAGGTTGCAGCCCGTAACCACAAACACTGTTGTAACATATGTTGTAATATTCAGCGCTCCCAATCCCGATAAAAAGCTTATGCCCGGCATGACTGCAAATGCAATAATTTATATACAGGAGAAACCGAATACCCTTATTCTTTCAGGCAAAGCTATGCGGTTTACCCCCGATGCTGAATACATGATGAAGATGGCTGGTAAATCGGGCCCCGGGGCAATGCCTTCAGGAATGCCTGCAGTAATTCCGACAGGAATGCCTGCAGAAATGCCTGCGGCAGCCAAAATGGTGTGGATGAAGGATGTGAAAGGCGGCATTCGTCCTGTTCCGGTTACAGTCGGGATAATAAACAGTTCCTCTGTTGAAATACTTTCAGGCCTGAATGAAGGCGATGAGGTTATAATTTCGATGAATAACCCGGCCAAAAAAGCAACAGCAAGAGCAAATGCAGGCCCGGGCGGTCCTCCGATGTTTTAGCGGTTCCATCAACAATTACAATCGAAATTATATTATGATGAATAATCCGATAATCGATATTCGACATCTGAAGAAAGACTACCAGGTAGGTGAAGTGAAAGTTCACGCACTCAGGGGTGTCGACCTCCAGATCGGGAAAGGTGAATTTGTCGCAATAATGGGAGCAAGCGGATCGGGCAAATCCACAATGCTCAACATCCTCGGATGTCTGGATAAGCCTACAAGCGGTGACTATTATCTCGACGGGGTTGATGTTAAAACGATGAAGAGGGATGAACTGGCCCGGCTGCGCAATAAAAAGCTTGGATTTGTCTTTCAGGCTTACAACCTTCTGGCAAGAACCACGGCGCTTGAAAATGTTGAGCTTCCATTGTTTTACAACTCCAAAGTCAGGTCAAAGGAACGCAAAGAGCTGGCATTGTGGGCTCTTGAAGCAGTAGGGCTCAAAAACCGCTTGCATCATATGCCAAACCAGATGTCGGGCGGCCAGCAGCAGAGAGTTGCAATTGCAAGGTCGCTTGTAAACGATCCTGTGCTGATCCTGGCTGATGAGCCTACCGGGAACCTTGATACACGGACTTCTTATGAGATAATGGAACTGTTCCAGGATCTGAATGAGAAAGGCAGGACAATTGTATATGTTACTCATGAACCGGATATAGCAAAGCTTGCAACACGGGCCGTTGTTTTCAGGGATGGCAGGATACAACGTGAAAGCGAAATTACAGAAAGGCTTTTTGCCAGGGAAATTCTTAAAACATTGCCCGAGGAAAACATTGAAGAATTTGACGCATAATAAATCCTTATGATTATGAATATTTCAAATCTGTTTAAAATTGCAATCCGGGCGCTTGTAAGGAATAAACTCAGGGCCGTGCTTACAATGCTGGGCATTATTATCGGTGTGGCATCTGTAATTGCCATGCTTGCAATAGGAGAAGGAACCAAAAAGAATATCCAGGGTCAGATGTCGTCAATGGGGACAAACCTGATAATGGTAATGCCAAACATGCAACAACGCGGCGGTGTAAGTCTTGGCGCCTCGAGCTCAATGGTTTTGAAGATGAGCGACGTTGAAGCCCTTCGCAATGAGGCAACAGCCTTGTCGGAAGTCTCACCACAGGTAACCGCCAGCGGTCAGGTTATCTATGGCAACCAGAATACCCAGACAAC
Source organism: uncultured Rikenellaceae bacterium (assembly GCA_964555805.1). Classification (GTDB taxonomy): domain Bacteria; phylum Bacteroidota; class Bacteroidia; order Bacteroidales; family VadinHA17; genus LD21. The sequence goes on along the minus strand of CAZKTX010000052.1, from coordinate 9,555 downwards.
TGTCTATGGAGTCAGTGAGGAATACCTTGCAATAAGAAAGCTCACAATTGAAAGCGGCAGAATATTCAATGCCGGCGAAATACGAGGACTGTCGAAGGTGTGTATAATTGGCCAGACGGTTGTCGAAAATCTGTTTGAAAAAGGAGCAGATCCGGTAGGACTGTCAATCCGTATAAAAAACCTGCCGTTTGAGATAATTGGTGTCCTCGAAGACAAGGGAGAAAGCGGAATGGGACAGGATCAGGATGACCTTATTCTTGCCCCGTATACAACTGTACAGCGGCGTCTTGCAGCTATAGACTACATAAACGGGATCTATGCTTCTGCCGTAACTGAGGAAAAAAGTGCAGCTGCAATTGAAGAGGTGACTGAAATACTCAGGAGAACCCATAAGCTAAAGGAATCGGAAGAAGATGATTTCAGGGTAATGTCACAGTCGGAACTTCTCGATACAGTTTCGTCAATAACTGATATCATGACATATCTTCTCGGTGCGATTGCCGGAATTTCACTTCTTGTCGGAGGCATCGGTATAATGAATATTATGTTCGTTTCAGTCACTGAACGCACCCGCGAAATCGGGCTTCGCATGTCGATCGGAGGAAGAGGCCGGGACATCCTCTGGCAATTCCTTGTTGAATCAATAATCATGAGTATAATAGGAGGAGCTCTCGGGGTGGTCTTTGGCTACCTGATAGCAAGGGGAGCCGGTAGTCTGATGAACAGCCCGGCTGTCGTTACAACTCAATCTATAATACTTGCTTTTGCAGTATGTTTTGTGATAGGAGTGTTCTTCGGATGGTATCCTGCACGCAAGGCAGCAAACCTGAATCCAATTGATGCCCTTCGCTATGAATGATCCGGACCGCAAAAGATTTTTTAATTACCTTCGCTTCAGCTATAATTGAAAATAAATGAAACTGAACCCCGATAAAGGCAGAATAAATATAATCCTTCATATTCTGGCCTGGATAGTATTTCTCGGATTGCCGCTCTATTCATCAAGGAGAATGCAGATGGGGAATGACTTTCTTGTTATCTATTATACTATTATGGCTATTAACGGCCTTATTTTTTATATCAATTATCTGTTTCTTGTCCCCAGATACTTCTTTCAGAAGAAACGATACCGGTATTACATGTCTGCCTTTTTCCTTATTGTTTGTTTCTACTTTGTTTCTGATCTCTCAAGTAATCTTTTGTTCAGAAACTTATCAGAGGAGGCACGATCAGGACAATACAGCAGGCCTCCGGAGGGAGTGGGAAAGCCGGAACCTCCGGAAGGCATGCCGCCGGTAGGGGGAGCATTCCGGGGTTCTCATATTCTGGGTTATTCCTCAACAGCCATATTTATTGTCTTTTTCTCGCTTGGCCTCAAAGTCATAGAACGCCAGTCAAAAATTGAAAAGATGCAGGAAGAGATGGAAAAGGAAAAGCTGAATTCGGAACTGGCTTTCCTTAAAAACCAGATCAGCCCTCATTTTTTCTTCAACACCCTTAATAATATCTATTCGCTTATAGCCATTAATATAGAGGATTCACAGGAAGCTGTTCTGAAGTTATCGAAGCTGATGCGGTACCTGCTGTATGAATCGGAACACGGAGACACAAAGCTGAGCCAGGAAATCGATTTCATGAAAAACTACATCGACCTGATGAAACTCAGGATGAGCGATAGGGTTAACCTGAATGTAAGCTTCCCGGATGAATATCAGGACAGGATTATACAACCCCTGCTTTTCATCCCCTTCATCGAGAATTCTTTCAAACATGGGATAAGCTACAGGGAATCATTCATTGATATAAGTATGAAGGCGGAAGCTTCTTCAATAGTATTCAAATGCTCCAACTCCCTTCATGCAAACGGGGATAAAGAAACAGATTCTAAGGCCGGGGGCATAGGCCTTGAGAATGTCAGGAAAAGACTGAACCTCCTCTTCCCCGGCAGCCATGAACTCCGGATCAACAGATCGGATAACCGTTTCGAAGTGTTTCTTGAATTAAAGACAACCTGATGATCAGAACTATTGCCGTGGATGATGAGCCTCTGGCGCTTCAGCTTGTAACCGGATATATCAATAACACGCCGGGACTCGAACTGGCGGGCAGTTTTGATAATCCCCACGAAGCCATGGAGTTTGTAATAAATGAAAAGGTTGATCTGATTTTCATCGATATACAGATGCCCGACATCACAGGCATCGAATTCACACGAGCTCTGGCCGACGGTCCCCGGGTTGTGTTCACAACCGCCTATGAAAAGTACGCTATCGAGGGTTTTAAACTCGATGTTGTTGATTATCTCCTTAAACCTTTCAGCTATGAGGAGTTCCTGAAAGCTGTCAGAAAAGCGACAAAACTGATAAAGCTTGAGAAGGGGGAAAATGACAGGGTTGAGGCGGACAGTGAATTCCTGTTCCTGAAGTCGGACTACAAGATAAGACGTATCAATTTCAACGAGATACTTTATATCGAGGGGTTGAAGGACTATGTGAAAGTATTCACTGCCGGCGCACCAAAACCTATACTGTCGCTGACAACAATGAAGCTCCTTGAATCGAAGCTCCCGGCTGCAAAATTCATGAGGGTGCACAGGTCATTCATTGTCAACCTCGCAAGGATCGAAACAATAGAAAGAAGCCGGATTGTCTTCGGGAAGACTTATATACAGGTCAGCGAACAGTACAAGGATAAATTCCAGGAATTCCTGGATAAGAATTTTTTGTGATTTCAGAGAAAAGAATTTAACCACGGAGGTAACACGGAGTTTAACCACGGAGTTTCTTTACTCCGCGTTTTAACTCTGTGTTACTCCGTGGTTAATTGTTTTGCAAACAACACCCTTTCAATATATTCAGACAGGATGCTTAGCTTAAAAACAGCTTGATGTCATCCTCAACAGTTCCGATACCGGCAATTCCGAATTTCTCTATAAGCACATTTGCAACATTAGGCGAAAGGAATCCGGGAAGCGTCGGCCCCAGGTGTATGTTCTTCACACCAAGATAAAGAAGTGCCAGCAGCACGATAACGGCTTTCTGCTCGTACCATGCAATGTTGAATGCGATAGGCAGTTCGTTTATGTCTTTCAGATTGAATACCTCCTTCAGTTTCAGAGCTATAACTGCAAGCGAGTAGGAATCGTTGCACTGGCCTGCATCGAGGACTCTGGGTATGCCTCCGATGTCACCAAGCTGAAGCTTGTTGTAGCGGTACTTTGCACAACCTGCAGTCATTATAACAGTATCTTTCGGCAGAGCCTTCGCGAATTCAGTGTAGTAGCTGCGCTCTTTGAATCTTCCGTCGCATCCTGCCATTACAAAGAATTTCCTGATGGCTCCCGATTTGACTGCATCCACAACCTTGTCGGCCAGGGCAACAACCTGGTTATGGGCAAAACCTCCGATTATCTCACCTTTTTCGATCTCAACGGGGGGCTTGCAAAGTTTTGCATGTTCAATTATAACCGAGAAATCCTTACGGCCTCCTTCTGGTCTCCCGGGGATATGCCTGAAACCGGTGAATCCGGCTGCTCCTGTTGTATAAACCTTGTCGAAGTAGGAAGCATCCTTTTTCGGGGGAACTATGCAGTTGGTTGTGAACAGGATGGGTCCGTTGAAAGTTTCGAAATCTTCTTTCTGCATCCACCATGAGCTTCCGTAGTTGCCCACGAAATGCTTGTATTTCTTGAATGCAGGATAGTAATTTGCTGGCAGCATTTCGCTGTGGGTGTAAACATCGACTCCAGTGCCTTCGGTCTGCACAAGCAGATCTTCCATATCCCTGAGGTCGTGACCGCTGATCAGAATACCAGGGTTGTTCCTGACGCCGATGTTAACCTTTGTTATCTCGGGATTGCCATAGGTTGTTGTATTTGCTTTGTCGAGCAGGGCCATGGCCGAGACGCCGAATTTCCCTGTTTCCATAACCAGGGCGACGAGCTGATCGGCGCTCAGGTTGTCGTTTGTTGTTGCAACAAGAGCTTCCTGTATGAATTTGCAGATTGATTTGTCAGTAAACCCAAGGTTACTGGCGTGCTCTGTATAGGCAGCCATTCCCTTGACACCATAAACAACCAGTTCCCTGAGTGACCTGACGTCTTCATTTTTTGTTGCCAGAACGCCTATTGATACGTTCTTTGCCTCAAATTCTTCAACAGTATTGCCGGTCCAGGTTGCCGACTCATGAACATCGGCAGGGATGCTTCCGCCGGCTTTCAGATACTTCTCCTTAAGCTCATCCCTAAGCTTCAGGCCTTCCCTGACCCTTACAACGAACCTGTCGAAATCGAAGTTCGCATTTGTTATAGTCATAAACAGGCTGTCGACAACAAATTTGCCGGCTCCATCGGTTTCAATTCCAAGCTCCCTCAGTCTTGTTGTAAAAAAGGAAATTCCCTTTGTAACAAAAACAAGAAGGTCCTGCATATTGGCAACATTGTCCTTCTTGCCGCATACTCCTGCAATTGTGCAGCCGGTCCCTTTGGCTGTCTCCTGACACTGAAAACAAAACATACTCATGATATTACTGTTTTATGTTTATAATTAATGAATGATTTTCTAACGTACAATCTTTCTGCATTTTGCCGGCATATAAGTTATGCAAAAAAACTGAATCGGACTCTCTGAAATTGTAACATATGTTACAAAGGGACATTTTTTCCTGAAAAATAAGTAACTTTCAAACCGTAATGAGATAAATTGCAGACCAGGCTGATTCATCATCCCTGACACACAGGTGATAAGCAGGGTTTCCAGACTTGTCAGGATGAACATCACATTTGAAAACATAATTCTAATCGGCTCCTTCCTGCTCGGGATAAGCATTCTTGTCGGGAAGACCTCTTTCCGTCTGGGTGTCCCCACCCTTATACTGTTTGTAATTGTAGGCATGCTGGCCGGTTCGGAAGGTTTCGGCGGAATCAATTTCGACAGTCCGGCCATTGCCCGTTTTATCGGGATCATAGCGCTGAATGTGATTCTTTTTTCCGGGGGGCTCGAGACAAGATGGGAGTCAATCAAGCCGGTTGTCTGGCATGGATTGACGCTTTCGACAGTGGGGGTGTTCCTTACTGCCGTCTCGGTCGGGATTTTCGTGTGGGCTATAACCGATTTTACATTCTTCGAGGGCCTGCTTCTTGGTTCAATAGTATCTTCAACCGACGCGGCAGCTGTTTTCTCAATTCTAAGGGCAAGGAACCTTGGACTTAAGAAAAACATCCGTGCCACACTTGAGTTCGAAAGCGGAAGCAACGACCCGATGGCATACTTCCTTACTGTGGCTGTAATGGGGCTCATACTCTCAGGCGAACAATCCGTGGCGAGCATAATTCCCCTCTTCATCAAACAGGTCATAATAGGAGTAGCGCTCGGACTGCTGATCGGAAAACTGGGGAAGGAGTTGATCAACCGTATAGCGCTCGACTATATCGGACTGTACCCGGTGCTTGTGATCGCCATAATGTTTTTTACATTTTCGGCAACCGACTTTCTGGGAGGAAACGGTTTTCTCGCAATCTATATGTGTGCAATTTACCTGGGCAATCAATATCTCATCCACAAAAAGACAATCCTGCAGGTGTTCGACGGGCTGGCATGGCTGATGCAGATCGTCCTCTTCCTTACTCTCGGCCTTCTTGTGTTTCCAAGCCAGATAATTCCGGTTCTGGGACTGGGACTGCTGGTTTCTGCATTCCTGATGTTTGTTGCCAGACCATTCGCAGTATTTGCCTGCCTCCTGCCTTTCAGGGTCAGGCTGAAGACAATATCATTCATTTCATGGGTCGGATTAAGAGGCGCCGTGCCTATTGTATTTGCAACATATCCATTACTTGCCGGTATTGACAAATCGCAGATGATATTCAATCTTGTGTTTTTCATTTCCCTCACGTCGGTCCTTTTGCAGGGAACAACCCTCCGTTTCTTTGCAAAATGGCTCCATGTTTCGGTTCCGGAAAAGGCAAAGCAGAGGACTCCGCCCGACATAGAACTCTCCGATACTCTTAAGTCGGAGCTTACCGAGATAGAGATCGATGAAACAAGCGCTGTTGCCGGAAAGAGGATACTTGACACAGGATTTCCGCGTGCAGCCCTGATCGCGCTGATTAAAAGAAATGGCACATTCATTACACCCAACGGCTCGACAGTGATCGAGCCGAACGACATCCTTGTTATAATTGCCGAAAACGCCGAAAGCCTGAAAAAAGTAAATGAGTGCCTTTACCCCGGCCGGCTTATTGAAAGCACTTAAAGACCCGGCCGCAGGACAGGCGCTGTGATAGAGGGGAGCAACTTCATTTATTATATTAATAATCGTAAAACTTTAATGGCTAAGCCTGTACCCTTATCTTTTCTTTTTATTATATTTGGTACTGTGTTTCGCTAATCGTGCAAGTATTAAATTATGCTGGTAAGGACATTTGGAAGTGCCGTGGCAGGCATTGATGCGGTTACGGTAACAATTGAAGTAAATGTATCGAGGGGGATACGATTTTTCCTTGTCGGACTGCCCGATGTGGCGGTAAAGGAGAGTCAGCAGAGGATCGAGTCTTCGATCCGGGCCCTGGGGTTCAGGTGGCCGGGTAAGCAGGTGCTGATTAATATGGCGCCGGCAGATATCCGGAAGGAGGGATCATCCTATGATCTTCCGCTGGCAGTGGGAATAATGGCTGCTGATGAGAATATGTCACAGGGAGGTATTGATTCGTATGTGATGATGGGAGAGCTGTCGCTCGACGGAACACTCCAGCCTGTTAAAGGTGTTCTTCCCATAGCGCTCAGGGCAAGGGAGGAGGGTTTTAAAGGTGTGATAGTGCCTGTCAGGAATGCCAGGGAGGCAGCAGTAGTCTCCGGACTCGATGTCTATGGCATGGAGAAGCTTGGTGATGTGATTGATTTTTTTAACGGAGCCAGGCAGTTTGAGCCGGTGAAGGTCGATATAGAAGGGTTGTTCAGGGGGGAAGCAAATAAATATGATGTGGATTTCTCAGACGTCCGCGGTCAGGAAAATGTAAAAAGAGCGCTCGAAGTGGCAGCAGCCGGGCACCATAATCTGCTTATGATCGGCCCTCCCGGAGCTGGTAAGACTATGCTTGCAAAAAGGCTGTCAACAATTATGCCCCCGCTCACTCTGGAAGAGGCTCTGGAAACAACTAAAATTCATTCGGTGGCCGGTAAAATAGATGACCATATGGCCCTGATGACAAAACGGCCTTTCCGGAGTCCCCACCATACGATTTCTGATGTTGCCCTTGTCGGCGGGGGAACATTCCCCCAACCCGGGGAAATTTCTCTGGGACATAACGGGGTGCTGTTCCTCGATGAACTTCCTGAATTCAAACGAACCGTGCTGGAGGTTATGAGGCAACCTCTGGAGGATAGAATAATAACAATATCCAGGGCAAAATCAACCTGCGATTACCCGGCAAGCTTCATGCTGATCGCATCAATGAACCCCTGCCCCTGCGGATACCATAACCACCCTGAGAAGGAATGCATGTGCACAGCCGGAATGAGACAGAAGTACCTGAACCGCATCTCCGGACCTCTGCTCGACAGAATAGATATCCATATCGAGGTTGTTCCGGTGAAATACGACAAGCTGACGGATTCTGCCAGAACAGAACGGTCGGATTTGATAAGAGAGAGAGTCGTTTTGGCAAGGAAAATTCAGGAATGGCGTTTTGCATCCGTAAAAGGGGTTTACGCAAACGCCCAGATGACACCATCAATGCAGAGGAAATACTGTCAGCTCGATGATGCCGGAGGAAAACTGCTCCGAACGGCAATGGATCTCAGGGGCCTTTCTGCAAGGGCTTACGACAGGATACTGAAGGTGGCACGGACAATTGCCGATCTGAGTCAATCGGAGAACATTGAAGTTGAACATATTTCTGAAGCTATCAATTACAGAAACCTCGACCGCGAGGGCTGGGCCGGCTGAAATACTGCTTTTTACAGGGCAGTCCGGATAAATATTTAGATGTTGTAAACGATTTGCCGGATTCCGCCGTTATATGCGTACGATTTCTTTAGCATGGATATTACAGGTACGATTCACGATAAGATCAGGCGCGAACGCCTTATGTTTGTTTTCAGGGGTGAGATAACCGAGAAGAATTCCCTCCTTTTGCTTACTCTGCTTGAAAATGAAATGAAGGACGACTCTTTCGACATTGCAGGACGAAAGAGACTATTCATGTATGTTCTCGAAAGTCTTCAGAACATTTTAAAGCATGGCGATCATAAAGGCCACAATGTTATGCCGCTTGTTTCGTATTCAAAAACCGATGACGGCTACACGATCACAACAGGGAACGTAATTACGGATGCCCAATCCGTGAAGCTCAGGGAAAAGCTTGAAAAGGTCAATTCTCTTGATGTCCCGGATATCAAGGCTCTTTACAGACAGATACTTGAGACCTCCGGATTCAGCGATAAGGGAGGAGCGGGACTGGGCCTGCTGGAGATGGCCCTGAAAACAGGTAACAGGCTTGATTTTGATTTTATTCCGATAGGGGAAGGGTTGTCGTACTTCGTACTGAGCAAGACAGTCGATTCTTCGGGCATCGGCAGAACCAACGGCAGCCCACGGAAGAAATATGACGGCAGTCCGGTTCTGGAGTTTGAGAGACTGATGGCCGGAAACAATGTTCACATGACCTGGTCGGGCCATATAACCTCCGGGATCGGGGATGATGTATTGTCAATCACCGAGGCCAGGCTTTCGGATGAGGATGTGGATTCAGGAATCAGGAGAAAGGTCTTTAACATAATGGTGGAGATACTTGAAAATGTGTCAAAATATAATCCTGGAAGAGAGGCTGAGGATAATTACGGATTGCCACTTGCAATTGTAAGGCTCGAGGATGGCAAATTTGTCCTGACCACAGGTAATCTAATATCGGGCTCCAGGAAAGGAGAACTGAAGAAAAAAATTGATGATGTAAACAGTTTCAGCCAGAATGATCTCAAGACATTGTTTTACGCTGCATTGTCGGCCCAGTCGATTGAAACTGACAGCACAGGCAACATGGGACTGATTTCAATGGCAAGGAAATCGGGGGGCAGGCTTGAATACCGGTTTAACAGGGTTAATGAGGAGTACTCCTATTTTATGCTTACAGTAAGAGTTGAGAATACAAACGGATCAACTGAAGCTCTTGAGATATAGATCACTGCCGTCCCATTCGGCATAGCTTCCATCACTGAACCAGTCACCAAGAAAGATAATCCTGCCATTGTTGCCGTTATTGAATGTCATGGGCAGATGGCGGTGACCGAAGATGAAATAATCAATATTGTCATTCTTCATTACCAATCGTGAATACCGGAGAAGGTCTTCCCTGTCTTCACCCATAAAATCCTGCGTTATTCCCTTTGCAAAACGCGAATGCAGCGACCAGTCGAGACCGATTCCGATTCCGATCCTGGGGTGCAGCATTGAATAGAGAACACGAAGGGGCTTGTTCCGGAATATCCATAGAAGAATCCTGTATCCAGTGTTTTTGCTTCCAAGTCCTTCCCCGTGGGCAATATGGAACTTTTTACCGTCAAT
>CAZKTX010000051.1:0-17980 GCA_964555805.1 uncultured Rikenellaceae bacterium | reverse complement strand
TGCACAGTTGAGATTGAACCCGAAAGGTTCTTCCTTACCTGGGTTGTATAACCTACAACCACGATCTCATCGAGAGAAGAAATGTTCTCAGTAAGGACTGCGTTTATGGAAGTCTGGTTGCCGACTGTAATTTCAACTGTTGCATAACCTACGAAAGAAAACGCGACAACCGAGGAAGAGGATGCAACAGTCAATGTGTATGCACCATCAATATTAGTAATTACCCCGTTTGTTGTTCCTTTTTCAAGAACGTTGACGCCGGGAAGAGCAGTCCCGGTGTTGTCAGTGACACGACCCGATACAGTAATCCGCTGTGGGTCGTCAGAAGGGACACTCCCGGCATTAGCGGTGGAAATCAGGAGTATCCACATCATTAACAGGATTGTTATCTGCTTCAGGCCTGATCCTGTAGTTTTCAGGAGACGGCACAAGAAGTCAAATACCTTGTGATTTTTTGTCATAAGATTAATTAATTAGTTATTAAGTAATAATAAGGGTTTCCATAACCAGCCTTGGGGGGGATTATGATTTAAAAACAAATCTGTTGGCGGAATAGTTGCAACAAAAGTGCATTATCCCGGAGAGGGATCATGAGGAATTGAGTTTTTCCATGGCCGAGGTTTTAGGTTAGTAGTAAAGGACAGATTTAAAGTGAAAAGTTACTAATTATTTCCGATATTCATTAGAAAAGTGACAAATTTTAACCAAAATGAGTATTTTGAATGCTATACACAGGATTTATATGTACTCAAACAAGTAACAATTACAGGCAGGTTTGGTTGCCTTGATTTCACTAATTCCGGAATAAATAGTAATTTTGCAATCCTGATTTTACTATAGATTTGATGGCTACTGACTTTTACAATGATTCCCTGAGTGCAGGATGTTCAATCCCACCCCTTGTGAACAGGAAATCAAAATCCTATCCCACAAAGGTTACTGCCGGAGGAATAACCTTCGGAGGCAATGAAGTTGTTATTATTGCCGGGCCCTGTGCAGTTGAGAACCACGAACAGCTTTCTGAAACCGCAGGAATTGTCAAAGCGGGAGGAGCTTCCATGCTAAGGGGCGGAGCTTTCAAGCCCAGGTCATCTCCCTACAATTTTCAGGGGCTTGGCCAGGAAGGTATCCTGATGCTCAGGGAGATAAGCCGGGAAACCGGACTTCCTTTCGTAACAGAGGTAATGGATACCCGCCAGGTTGAATTTGTTGCAGGGAATGCCGACATGCTCCAGGTTGGTTCGCGCAATATGCAGAACTATCCTCTTCTGAAAGAGGTCGGCCTGACTCATAAACCCGTTCTTTTGAAAAGGGGAATGATGGCAACTGTCGAGGAATTCCTGCTTGCAGCGGAGTATATACTCAGCATGGGCAACGATCAGATTATACTATGCGAAAGGGGAATCCGCACTTTTGAACCGACTACAAGGAATACCCTCGACCTGAGCGCCGTTCCAATGCTCAAGCACATGTCGCACCTGCCGGTTATTGTCGACCCGAGTCACGGGACCGGTCACAGCTGGCTGGTTCCTGCCATGGCAAGAGCGGCTGTTGCAGCCGGGGCCGATGGTCTTATAATGGAGGTCCATTATAAGCCTGATGAAGCCCTGTGCGACGGATATCAATCGCTCGATCCCGAGGATTTCAGCCTGCTGATGACAAGTCTCAGGAAAGTGGCTGCTGCAATAGGCAGGGAAGTTATGTAAGCAGTTTTTCTTGTGGTTTATTAGCTGAGTTGCTGGTTGCTGGTTGCTGGCTTTGCCCTCTGAAGCTTCAGCGAAAGAGGGTTACTGGTTGCTGTCATACAGAAATGGACTTTTTCCAGACTTTCAATCCCCCGAACGACATTGCAAGATATACAGCATAGAGTATAACCGTAGGATACAGTCCCCTTGCTATAAAGATCACAACCGAGGCGGCATTCACCAATATCCATAGGTACCAGTGCTCATAGATCTTGCGGGCAAGCATCCATGTTGCAACAACCGACAAGGATGTGATGAATGAATCCCATTCAGGCACCGGTGAATCGGTAAACCGCGACAGGATGAACCAAACACCGGAATACAACAAAATGAACACTGCAGTGAGCAGTAAACCTGTTCCCGGTTTTAACCTTGTCACCTGAAGTCCCTCCGTCTTTTCGTCACTTACTCCCCCGGTCTTTTGCTCTTCACCCTGCGCCCTGAACTCTTCGCCCTGCGCCCTGCGCCCTGTGCCCTGCGCCTTGTGCCCTGTGCCTCTTGCCCACCAGTACCATCCAATGCAACTCATTACGAGATAATACCCCTGAAGGCTCATGTCGGCATAGAACTTACTTGTAAAGAACACAACTACGTAAACGGCGCTTGTAATCAAACCAACAGGCCATAGCCAGATGCTCTGCCGTATCTCAAGAAAAACATATATTATTCCTGTGACAGCTCCGAATACTTCGAGCCAGTTACCTGCCAGCCAGTCGCTTATTGTCATATTATCAGAATTTCAGACCAAGCTTCAGCATAAAGCCGGTTCCGGCCTGAGGGAAGTAATAAGCCCAGGTTTTTTCCTGCCCGTCTTCAAACCAGTTGCCGCCGTAGGCATTGCTCTCATACTGTGCATTGAATATGTTTGTTACAAGCAGCTGAAGGCTTGCTCCACTGAGGTTCCTGATCTCAGGCTCAAAGTCGATCATGAAATTATTCACAAAATACGGATCAAGCATCCTGTCACTGTTCATTGTATTGTCGAAATACTGGGTCCCAACATATTTGCTTATTATATGAGCCTTAAGCGCCGGCATAATATTAAGGCACAGATCGCTGCTTCCTGTAATTGAAGGAGAATAGGCTATATCCACTGTACCGAGATTATTGCTTTTGTACTCTTCGGACCAGTCGGATGTATTATATTCTGTGTAATGTTCAATGAAGTTGACAATCTTATTGCTGCTGAGAGTAAGGCTCATATCCAATCCGATGAAGCCGGACGGCCTGAAGCCGGCTGTAATTTCAGTTCCTATACGATAGCTCTTATCAACATTTGTCATTATTGAATAGCCCACATTGCTTAGTTCGCCGGTAGGCACAAGCTGATCGCGGTAGTACATCCCGTAGAAATTCACACCGGCCGAGCTCCTTGCCGATCTTATAACATAACCTGCCTCTAGGTCGTATAGCCTCTCGGGTCTTGGTGTTGCCTCGCTGTCGCCTGAAGCCTCCTTGAAATCGGTTCGCGTTGGTTCCCTGTTTGCCACCGACATCGATATAAATGCATCCTGTCCCTGTGACAGCCTGAAGAAAAGTCCGGCCTTAGGATTAATAAAGCTGAATGCATGTGACTGGCCGAGATCCTTCAGATCATCGTCTTCGCCCCTGAGGGTGTATCCGACGTATCTGTACTGGATATCACCAAAAACCGATATTTTATCCGACACTGAATAATCGGCCTTCCCATAAAATCCCGCTTCCTTTTTTTCACCATTGTTGAAATACCACTGATGATCTTTTTCAGTTGATCCGGGGTACCTCATCCAGATTATCCTGCCGTAATGGTCGCCGGAATAGAGGTTCATACTGCCTCCTATCTTTGCATCCAGTTTATCCTTCTTATAATTCAATGAATAAACAAGCCCGTAAAAACCGTTTGCCATCCACTTTCTCCTAACAACGTCGGTCGCGTCGAGTGTGATTCCCCCGATTGACACATCAGGGAGGCCGTATTTTGAATACATTGCATCTTCCCTGAACTCCTCATAATAACCCTTGCCGAAAGTGTAATGCAGGGCCGAATGAAGTGAAAAATACTCATTCATCCTGCGGCTGAAGATAAGCTGATAATGATTCTGGGTATAGTTGTCGGTTTCGTTGTCGTAGTATCGAATATTGCCGGATTCATCTGTATATTCTCCTGCAGGATTGTATCTCCTGTTCACATCAAGCATCTCTTTCGGGACACCCCACCAGCCTATGCCTGTAATTTCCTTTCCAAGGATGACGTTTGCCTTCAGAAGGGATTTGCCTGTTCTGTAAAGCGCACTGAAGTATGCAGAATTATGCTCCGAACCGGTTCTCTCGATGTAACCGTTGCTGCGAAGTCCGGAATAACGCATCTGGAATGCGAATCTGTCCTTCAGCAGTCCGGTTCCGGCAGTTATGCTGTTCCTGAAAGTCCCGAACGACCCGGCCGCAGAATTGATCTCGGCAAATGGTTCGTTCTCAACCCCTTTTGTCTGGATATTAATAGACGCGCCAAATGCCCCTGCTCCGTTCGATGATGTACCCACTCCCCTCTGAACCTGGATATTGTCGACCGAAGAAGCCAGATCGGGCAGGTCGACCCAGAAGACCTGCTGAGATTCAGGATCATTAAGTGGTATCCCATCGATTGTCACATTTATCCTTGAGGCATCGGTTCCCCTGATCCTCAGACTTGTATAGCCTATTCCGTTTCCCGACTCTGAAGTTTCGACGAATGATGGTGTCAGGCTCAACAGATAAGGTATCCCCTGACCGGAGTTTTTCTTCTCAAGAATCTCTCCGGTCACATTCGAATAAGCCATGGGAGCCTTGTCCCCGGCCCTTGTGGCGCTTATTATTACATCATCGGTTATAATTGCAGCCGGCCTGAGCCTGGCATCCTCCCTGACATCGCCAGTCACATTGATCACTTTCATCTGAGTCTCATAGCCCATAAAGGAATATCTGATACGGAGTTCTCCCTCTTTCAATCCTTCAAGAATGTAGTTCCCGCCGGCCCCTGTTATAACACCCTTATAAGTCCCTTCAACAATAACGCTTGCTCCTGCAAGTGGCTCACCATCAAGGTCAGTCACTTTACCGCCCAGGCTCTGACCTGTAAGGTTCATTGCAAGAGATCCCGGCAATGCAACAAGCAACAGAAAAAACAAAGACTTCTTCATTTCTGCATCAATTAAATTATATACCGGGTGCATTACTTGTTCCCTCCGCCGGCATTACCCGGATCAGGTGTAAGGGTATGATCTCAGCCCGTAGTATTAAGGCACCCCGTAAATGATGGAGCAAAGTTACATCTTTATAAGAGAAACTTACAAGTCAATTGCATTTTTTGTTAAATTGCCGTGTCAAACTGGGATTTTATGAAAACTCTTCTCGGGAAACTGAATTACAAGGGCCAGAAAAGGATAGTTGTGATGAATGCCATTGAGGACCTCATTCTGGCATCGGGCGATGAGTTTAAGGATGTTCAGGTTGACAATGATATTGACCCGAGGTATCCCTATGAATTCATGATGATCTTTGTAAGGAAGATTTCCGATGTCAGGAGTATTGCCCCGGTTGCCCTTCATAACCTTACCGACGACGGAGTGCTGTGGTTCTGCTATCAGAAGAAGAGTTCAAAAAAGGGGAGTTCCGATCTGGACAGGGATCACGGCTGGAAACCATTGAACGACATGGATTTCTATGGCATGAGGATGGTTTCAGTCAATGACGAGTGGTCAGCTCTCAGGTTCAGGAACATAAAGTATATTAAAGCCACATCCGCAATGTACCCCAAGCAGGACCAGAAGTTGTGAAATTGTTTATTAATGATCAGGACAACAAATATAGAGACCCCTTTGGGAGATATGGCCGCAGCCGCCACAAAAGAGGGTATTTGCCTCCTTGAATTCACAAGCAGGCCTGCCCTCGAATCGGAATTCAACAAACTTGCCCTCACCTTTAATAAAACAGTAAAGCCAGGCACAAACAGGCATCTGAGAGCCCTGAAGAAGCAGCTCAGGGAATATTTCAGGGGGAAACGCAAGGAGTTCACTCTTGATCTTATAACAACCGGTACAGACTTCCAGATGGAAGTCTGGGAGAAGCTGAAAAAGATTCAATACGGAGAGACAATCTCCTACCTGGAACTGGCGAGGATGCTTAACAACCCCGGCGCTTTCAGGGCAGTTGCCGGAGCAAACGGTTCAAACCGTATTGCAATAGTTATTCCCTGCCACAGGGTAATCGGTTCCGACGGTGACCTTGTCGGTTATGCGGGAGGTCTCGATAAGAAAAAATGGCTCATTGACCATGAACGGAAATATTCAGGCAAACCGGTCGACGGGACCTTGTTCTGATCCCTACAGTTAAAAAAGGTCTGACTTATGGTTTTAAACAAACACTAACTAACCTGTAAATGCTTAAGAAAAAATTAATTAGTCTGGCGGTCCTCATAATGCTCGCGACATCCCTTTTGATAATTCCCGGCTGTTCAGCATCAAGAAACAGCACAGCGGTTGATTTGTCATCAGCCCCGAACTGGAAAAACCTGTATTTTTTCCATTCCGGCGACAGCACCTGGATTGTAAAGCCGGTTACCGAAGCAGGAAATCATTTCGCCGGGATAATATATAAGCCTGAAGTTGTAAAGAAAAGCCGGCAGGTGAGGATTTATGCCGAGCCTCTGTCGGCAGTAAAGATAGAAAACGGCCGTCTTACTGTTCCGATGGAAAATATCGTAAAGGTTGAAAATCACAGGATTGGTCCGGGAGTTATAATAGGTTCAATCGGCCTCCTCGGATTGTTGTTTCTGATACCTACGATACTCTGATAAGGGGTCATCCCGGGTGAGCGCCAGCGAAACGAAGGGATCTTATTCCCTGTCTGCAGCCTTCCTCTTCTTCATCACCCCTTTCACAACCAGATAAATAATAAAGATAATTCCCAGGACTATCAGGATATTGTCAATGTAAGGGAATATCTTATCCTTCACGTCGTAGATATAATATCCGATAACTGCGAGAATTATGTTCCAGATTCCGGCTCCTGCAGTTGTATAGATGAGAAAGTCCCTCATGTTCATGTTTGCCAGGCCAGCCGGAATTGATATGAGCTGCCGGACTGCCGGTACGAGCCTTCCTATGAATGTTGAAGATTTCCCGTTCCGGATAAAATAATCTTCAGCATGAACCACCTTGTCCTTTGAAAGGAGCAGCATTTTCCCGATGTTCGAATCGGCGAATTTGTAAACAAGCGGCCGGCCCAGGTATTTTGCAAGATAATAGTTGACAACCGCCCCGATCAGTGCGCCGACAGTACCTGCCAGCACCACAAGGAACACATTCAGATCACCCTGTGCTGCTTTATAAGCTGCAAAAGGTATTACAACTTCTGAGGGGAAGGGTATGAATGAGCTCTCTATAGTCATCAGAAAAGCTATTGTAAAATAATTCAGATTGGCCATGTACCAATCAACAACAGTTTGAATAAGCTCCATCATTTTACTTTAAAATCAATAATTATTACATTCACTGATAACGGTTCTGATACTGTATCTATTCTCCTCCCTTTTACACTGATTTGTGCTGCAACCGGTTTGATAAGTTCCTGACCTGCCACGGAATTGAAGTCTTCCCCTGATTCTGATTTAAGGGTTTGCCGTTCCGCTGTTTTCAAGTATGGGAGTTTTCCAAGAGCCAGTGTTACCGGGACCTGCTTTTTGGAAGAATTTACAAGTTTGATGTACAGCTTGCCATTCGTTCTGTCGAGTGAACTACTGGCATAGATTCCGTTCTGTCCGGTCAGGGTCTTTCCTCCTGACAGGGCGGCCACAACGTTAGTGCCGCTGTAGTTGGAGAAGATTTTCTGGACATAGTAATTAGGGCTTCCTATTGTCTTCAGGTTGTCGAACCAGATCAGGTCGGGGCGCCATTGCCATGCCTCGGTATGAGCCAGAAGCGGTGCATAGGATGCCATGTGAACCACATCGGCGTTTCGTTCAAGCCCTGTCATGAAGGCAGCCTCACAGAGTGCGCTCCACCATGTATTTCTGGATTCTGCTTCCTGGCCCTCTTTACCGTGAGCAGCATACTCCCCGGCAAATACCCTGATTCCTTTCCTGTCGTAGTTGTCATACCTTGTTGCATTCTCAAGGAACCATTCTGGAGGCATATAATAATGTTCGTCGATAAGGTCGGGTGAAAGCTTTCTAAGTTCGCTCCAGCCATACTCGAACATCCTGCCTGCCGATGAAGGACCTGAACCTGAAACAATCTTTATCTCAGGATGTTTTTCCTTAAGAACCTTTTCAAACACCCTGTATCGTTCGAAATACTGTTCATCCCATTGCTCATTGCCAATACCCATATATTTCAGGTTGAATTTTGCAGGATGACCCATATCAGCCCTCAGGCCGCCCCATTTGGTCGAAGGATCGCCGTTTGCAAACTCAATAAGATCCAGTGCGTCCTGGATGTAAGTGTCAAGTTCCTCAAGCGGAACCACTTCAGCTGCGTTGAACTGGCACGACATACCACAGTTCAGGATAGGAAGCGGTTCGGCTCCCATGTCCTCAGCCAGAAGAAAATACTCAAAGAAACCCAGGCCGAACGACTGGAAATAATCAGGAGCCTGCCGGCTTTTTATCTCAAGGTTCCAGCGGTTCATTATCATCTTTCTGTCCTCAACGGGACCGACTGTTGTTTTCCACTGATACCTGTTTTCAAGCGTCCTGCCTTCAACGATGCAGCCTCCGGGAAACCTGACAAAGCCCGGCTTCAGGTCTGCAATCATCTGCACTATATCCTTGCGTAGTCCGTTCTCACGTCCTTGCCATGTATCGGCAGGGAATAATGAAACCATATCAATGTCGATGCTTCCCGTTCCTGCCAGAGTAACCCTCATCTGAGCCTTCGGGTCGGTCGCAGATGCAGTAAGTGATCCTTTATGCTTCATCCAGGTTCCCGTAAACCCTGAGATCGCAGTACTTCCTATGACTGCTCCTGAGGGAGTTATCAATTCGACTGTCATTTTTATATCGGATCCTTCATGAAGGCGCGCCCTGACTGAAAAGTTATAATGTGCGTCCTTCCTGATCCCCATTCCGCGGAAGCCTTCGTTAACAAGTCCAAACGATCCTGCAGCCGGGTCGGGATAAATACTCACAAAATGAGGGTTACCGGGATTTGAGGGAGAATAGAAGCCGGGCACAATCCTTCCTGTTCCGTTCTGTTTTGTCAATTGGCTCCAGCCTGTGAGTGGCAGCTCAAACTCAAATGACCGGTTCTTTACAAGCTCTGCATAGATACCGCCATCGGCAGCAAAATTGATATCCTCGAAAAACACACCCCACATAGTGGGCTGAATCTCAGCTCCGGGCCTGTCGGCCTGAATTGATATCTCAAGTGGTTCCTGGGCTGTACTCAGTCCTGATGTCAATATGAACAACATCGACAGAAGGAGAAGAATCTTTTTCATTATTCAGGATTTTATTTATGATCCGTAACCGTGGCTAAAATAACATATTTAAGCTTTGATCAGGACTTTTGCATCATGAAATTTCCCTAAACCGCTGCTGCGGTTCATTGTGAACCACCGCCGGTACAGAAAACTGCGGCAGCGGTTTAATGTGAATAAATCTAAATTATCATCTTCCCTCGGCAAAACGGGATATTTTTTCTTCCTTTACATGAAAATCAGATTTTTCCCTATTGAAATAAAAGATAACAGATGGAGGTTACAAGGATTTTTGATATTCTCTCACGATATGAAGAGAAATTCCACAAGGACGATGCCCTGTGCTTCAAGCAGAACGGGCAGTGGATAAAATACAGTTCGCAGCAATACATTGATTATTCGGTCAACTTCTTTTATGGCCTCTATGAACTCGGGTTCAGAAAAGGCGATAAGATCGTATCAATTTCAAACAGCCGGCCGGAATGGAATTTCATAGATGTCGGGATGACAATGCTTGGGGTTGTTCATGTTCCGGTATTTACATCTCTTAAACCGTCAGAATATGAATTCATTCAGCATAATTGCGGTGCGAAGATCGTGATTGTCTCCGACAAAAAACTATTCAGATGCGTAAGCCCGGCTCTTGAAAGTTACGTAAAAGAGGGCAGGCTCTTCACATTCGATGAAGTTGAAGGTGCGCGATTCTGGCTCGAGATAATCAGGAAGGGCGAATCATGCCCTGAGAACAGGAGAAAAGAGGCTGATTCGATAAGGGATCAGATCACTCCTGACGATATTGCAACACTCATCTACACATCGGGAACAACAGGCTCGCCAAAAGGTGTAATGCTTTCACACAGAAACCTTGTTTCCAATTTTATATCAGCCTCCAGGGTGTTCAACCTCAATCCAACCGACAAATACCTGAGCATATTGCCTTTGTGTCATGTCGGAGGACGGCTTGGCAACTATCAGACCCAATACTGCGGCACAAGCATCTACTACGCGGAGAACATGGGAACCATTGCAGCAAATATGGCAGAAGTGAAGCCGGACGGTTTTGATGCGGTGCCGCGTATCATAGAAAAGTTCTACGATGTAATAATGTCAAAGGGGAAGAAGCTTACAGGATTCAAGAAGGCAGTCTTCTTCTGGGCAGTGAAACTGGGTACAAAATATAATCCCTTTGGTGAAAACGGTCTTATATATGAAGTCAAACTAAAAATTGCCGATCGTCTTGTATTCAGCAAATGGCGTCAGGCGCTTGGAGGGAATGTAAGGATAGTCGGATGCGGCGGCGCCAGCCTCCTGTCGAGGCTCGAAAGGATTTTCTGGGCTGCAGGCATAAGGATCTTCAACATGTACGGTCTCACTGAAACGTCCCCGATAATTACAATCAACCGTAATGAAAAGGGCAAAGTCAGAATGGGATCAGTGGGTATTACAATCGAAGGAGTTGAAGTGAAGATTGCCGATGACGGAGAGATACTGTGCAAAGGCCCGAACGTGATGACAGGCTATTACAATGATCCTGAGCTGACGAGTTCGGCATTTGATGAGGACGGCTGGTTCCGCACCGGTGATGTGGGACGGATTGAAGACGGGAAGTTCCTTATGGTCACCGACAGGAAAAAGGAAATATTCAAGCTTTCGAACGGCAAGTTCGTGGCCCCTCAGCTGATTGAGAACCTGTTCAAGGAATCGCTTATGATCGACCAGGTAATGGTTGTCGGGGAACATGAGAAATTTGCAAGCGCCATTATATCACCTAATTTCAAGTATTTTGAAGAGTGGAGAAAAGAGAAAAGGTTATTATGGACCGATCCTCTAGACCTTATTAGGCATCCTGAAATAACAGATGCTTTTAACAGTGAAATCGAATCCGTAAACAAGCGTCTCAATCCGACCGAACGGATCAGCCGTTTCAGGCTGGTGCCTGACGAGTGGAGCCCAGCTACAGGGGAATTATCACCAACTCTCAAACTCAAACGTCAGTTTATTTCGAACAAATACCGGGAGATCCTGGATCAGATCTATATGAAGTAACCCCGACGCTACATTACTCAGAAAAATAAATGAAGATCACCATGGTAACAGACCGGAAGACCAGAAAGGATTTTCTGAAGGTTCCGAAAAGGCTATACAAAGATGATAAGGTTTGGGTATGTCCGCTCGACAATGATATTGAAGCAGTCTTTGATCCGATGAAGAACCCCTATTTCGGGCATGGTGAAGCTGAAAGATGGATCCTTTATGATGACAACAGCAATCCGGCGGGCAGGATAGCAGCCTTTTACGATACGAACCTGTGCAACACGTGGGAACAACCTACCGGGAGCATGGGTTTCTTCGAATGCACAAACAACCGGGATTCAGCCTTCCTGCTGTTTGACACTGCCAGGGAATGGCTGAAATCAAAGGGTATGGAGGCAATGGACGGCCCCATCAATTTCGGAGAGAATGATAAATACTGGGGCTTGCTTGTAAATGGATTTACCCATCCCTCATTCGACATTGCATATAATCCGCCTTTCTACCAGGAACTTTTCGAATCATACGGATTTCTGACCTATTATAACATGGAGGGATTTCATCTCGACATTACAAAACCTCTCCCTGAACGGTTCATGAAGATAGCCAGATGGGTGGCAGCAAAACCGGGGTACGAGTTCAGACACTTCACATGGAAGGAACAGGACAAATTTTCAATTGATTTTGCCAAAGTATTCAACGAGACCTGGCCTACATTCAGGGCAAATTTCGAACCTCTGGAGGATGTGTATATAAAAGGAGTACTGAAAAAGGCAAAACCGATTATTGATGAGGAATTTATCTGGCTGGCTTATTTTAACGGCGAACCAATCGGCATCTACCTTATGTTCCCCGATTTCAACCAGATACTCAGGCACCTGAACGGAAGGCTCGACCTCCCCGGGATAATTAAGTTTCTTTACCTCAGGCAACGGAAAACAATAACGAGGGCAAGAGGCGTACTTATGGGTGTAGTACCCCGATTCCAGGGCCTCGGGATAGAATCAGCCTTCATCCTGAACCTCAGAAAAGCATTTGACAGAAAGCCCCATTACACTGAAATTGAATTCTCCTGGGTTGGAGATTTCAACCCGAAAATGAGGAAGATATTCATGTCAGTCGGGAGCATCCCTGTAAAAAACTACAAGACATACAGGTACCTTTTCGATCGGACGAAGGAATTTAAAAGACACCCTATACCGGATTTTAAAAACTGACACTTATGCATTATGATGTTATAATAATCGGAGCCGGACTTGGAGGACTTACCTCCGGTGCAAAGCTGGCCAGGGAAGGAAAGAAAGTACTTGTGATTGAACAGCACATCAAGCCTGGTGGTTGTGCAACTACATTTAAACGCGGGGACTATACGCTCGAAGTCGGATTGCACGAGATGAACGGACCCTCCCCTTCCGACATGAAAACAAGGGTTTTCAACGATCTGGAAGTCGCTGCGAATGTCGAATTCATTAAAGTTCCCGAGTTCTACCATTTTACGAACGGGCGGCATTCATTAACAATTCCTCACGATCCTGAAAGAGCAAGAGAGGTACTCGCCATTGAATTTCCCGGCGAGACTGCCGGAATTCAGGCCTACTTCGACCAGATACTCAATCCAAAAAGAAAAGCTTCAATTCCCGTACAGGAAAAGGAAAGAAGCATTGGCGAATTTCTCGATTCAATAATTGGCGACGAAGATCTTAAGCTTGTACTCCTGGGTAACCTCGGGTATTTTCATGATGATCCTTATTCTCTGTCGCTGGCCTATTATTCGGCTGCCCAGGGAAGCTACTACAAGGGAGGCGGGAGCTTTATCCGGGGAGGTTCGCAGAAGCTTTCGGACTATCTTGCCGGTTATATAAGAAATCATGGAGGAGAGGTCCTTCTGAATACTCTTGTTACCGGCCTGATAACAGATGGCAGGCGGCTTACCGGAGTAAGCTTCAGGAAGAAGTCAGGCTCCTCATCAGCGATGACGACAGCATCTGCCGATGAGATAATAGCCAACATGTCAGTGCCCGGCCTTAAGGAGCTGCTGCCGGAAGAAGATGCCCTGAGAATTTCGGATGCTATTCAGGGACAAAGGCCGGGAGCATCTTTGCTGACAGTATACTTTGGTTTCAGAAAATCACTTAAGGAAATTGGCAGTCGGTATTACTCGACATTTGTCTTCGACAACTCAGTTAAGTCCCAATCGGATATAATCAGAAACAACAGGAGTGATTTCGGGCAAAGAAGCTTCGCTTTCGTGGACTATGGGCAGATAGATTCAGGACTTGCCCCGGAAGGCAGGAGTGTCGGGGCGATCTGTTGCATCGATTATCCGGATGAGTGGGAAAAACTCTCAAAAGAGGAATACAAGAGGAAGAAAGAGGAAACCGCCCGGATATTCATAAGCAGACTTGAGAAACTGATACCGGGAAGTTCAAGTCAGATAGAGTATTACGAAATTGGCACCCCATTAACAGTAAGACGTTACACTCTTAATCCTGAAGGCGCTGTGTACGGGTTTGCCCAGGTTCCTTCGAGGCCCGCTGTTAACTACGCGGGGCTTTTTGACAACCTGCACTTTGCATCAGCCTGGGGAAGTCTGGGCGGAGGATTCTCGGGTACAATATTAAGCGGATACCTTTGCGCTGCCGGCCTTCTCCGGAAAAAATAAGCAACTGAGGTAATTATTGCTGAGAATCTATTCTCCTGATTCTCCTCCCCAAAGGCTGGTCAATAGTAATTGGAACCTTCTCCTCTATTGTATTGGCCGAATCGAGCTGAAGGGCTCTTACATCCGATATGCATAAAAGCCTTGAAAAGCTGTGAAGAGTAAGAGTCAGAGTGTCGATGTTTGAAAGCTTATAATCGCGGGGCATTACCCTGTCGATCAGAATAAACTTGAAATCAGCCGGAATCTGGTGTCTCCTGAGCGAGTCATAACTGCTTTCCAGTTTTATTTCTCCCGATGTAGTGAGATCTTCAAGCACTTCCCTGAAATACAGATTAATCCTTGGCTCAACCTTAAATCCTATGTGGAAGTCAATCCTGATGAGTATCCCGGGTATAATCTGTGTTACCCGGTAGTCCATCCTGTCGGGTTCATCAACCTTGTCGACGTGGATTAACCAGTATGTATCGGCCCGCTTAGGCTGTTTAAGGAAGATTGATTGCATCACTTTTGATTCAACCTGGTCGATCCTGTTGGCTTTTATTATATAGACGAGGTTTGTTGAGGTCTTCGGAACTGACTCATCATTTGCCAGGTCCCTGAACATGTCAATGTATTTGTTCAGGTTTGTAAATGTTACATAACGGTTCTTAAGCTTCCTTCCGAAGTACCATCCGTACATTATAACAAAGAAAAGCGAGGCGGCCATCAATGTAAACCACCCTCCGTTGGAAAATTTGTGCAGGTTGGCAATAAGAAAGCATCCCTCTATAGTGAGATAAACCATTAAGAGAATCAGTATAAGCCTGTGATTTACTCCCTTCTGTAAAAGATAGTATGAGAGCAGGAATGTAGTCATTATTTCCGTCAGGGTAATTGCAAGGCCGTAAGCTGCGCTCATATTGTCCGACTGTCTGAAAGCAAGGACCACAATTGTGCAGGCGATCCACAGGAACCAGTTCACAACCGGCAGATAAACCTGTCCCTTGATCTTTGTAGGATTCAGAACATTAAGTTTTGGCCAGAAATTCAGTGAGATAGCCTCGCTTACAAGTGTAAATGAGCCGCTGATTATAGCCTGGCTGGCGATAATGGCGGCCGCTGTGGCAAGTATGATCCCGGGCAGCAGAAGCCACTGGGGCATAATCTCAAAGAACGGGTTGACATCTGTTCCCTTACTGTAATTCAGTATCAGCCATGCGCCCTGCCCGAAATAATTAAGCAGGAGGCACAGTTTTACATAGATCCACGAGGCCCTTATGTTTGCCCTTCCGCAATGTCCCAGGTCGGCATAAAGAGCCTCGGCACCCGTTGTGCATAGAAATACGGCTCCCAGCAGTATGAATCCTCCCGGATATTCCGAAAGAAACCTGAATGCATAAACGGGATTGACAGCTTCCAGTATGAAAGGATGCAGTATAAGCTGGGAAATTCCGAGAGCCCCGAGCATGAAAAACCAAATACCCATAACAGGACCGAAGTATGATCCCACCAGATTTGTTCCGAACTGCTGGATGAAAAACAGCCCCGCCAGTATAACGATCACTATCGGCACCACCGGGATGTCTGTCTTAACCATACGTAATCCTTCCACGGCCGAGGTGACTGTGATTGAAGGAGTGATGACTCCGTCAGCAAGCAGGGCCGCTCCTCCGACCATTGTAAGTATTGCAGCCCATGACGATTTCTTCCTTACAAGGGCAAAAAGTGCGAAGATCCCGCCCTCCCCGTTATTATCGGCTCTGAGCACAATAATCACATACTTTATTGTTGTCGACAGGGTGAGGGTCCAGAATATACATGAAAGGGAGCCGTAAATAAGCAATTCGGAGAAGTTATCCCTTCCTCCGATCAGTATTGCCCGCATTGTGTAAAGAGGACTTGTGCCCAGATCTCCGAACACAATCCCCATCGTGACAATAACCCCTAAGAAAGAGAGCTTTTTGATATCCGGGTGCTTACCCGCGCTGTTCATTTTTTAAAGAATCAGTTTTGGATTGTGCCAATCAGGCCGGCAAATTTAATAATTCTTAAATTTAGGCATTCTTTATACAGGATAATTTTATGTTTAGAAAAATATTGATAATTATCTGCCTGACACCGGCCGCACTCTTTCTTTCGGCGCAGGAAGACAGTGTAAGCGTCAGGAAGTTCTCATTGCTTTTCATTGGCGACATCATGGGTCATGATGAACAGATTGCATCAGCCCGGAACAGCGAAACCAAAAATTATGAATACGATGATGTATTCCGCTATATCAGGGATGAGATATCTGAAGCCGATGTTGCCATTGCAAATCTGGAGGTCACTCTTGGCGGCAGTCCCTACAGGGGATACCCGGCCTTCAGTTCTCCTGTTTCCCTTGTCTCAGCATGCATAAACGCCGGTATCGATGTGCTTGCAACTGCAAATAATCATGCTGTTGACAGGGGAAAGTCAGGAATCCTGAATACAATCCGTCGGCTCGACAGCCTGGGAATCCGCCATACCGGAACATTTTCTGATTCAACAGCAAAAGATACCCTCAGCCCTTTAATAATAGAAAGGAACGGAATATCTGTCGCACTTCTGAATTATACATACGGGACCAACGGACTGAAAGTACCTTCTCCGACTATTGTAAACATGCTCGATACGAATCTGATAGCTTCAGACATAGAAAAGGCAAAGACTCTGAAACCCGATGTCATAATACCATTTGTTCACTGGGGAACTGAATACGACACACTCCCGTCGGCGGAACAAATCAGGCTGGCCGGATTCTTTTTCAAAAAGGGTGCGGATATTGTAATCGGATCACATCCGCATGTGCTACAGCAGATGGAATGGACCCCTGCCGACTCATGCCGGAACGACCGGATAGTTGTCTATTCACTTGGCAACTTTGTATCGAATCAGCGAACAATAAGGCGGGACGGAGGGGCAATGGTAAGGATTGAACTCGAAAAGACCGGCAGCCTCACTTCAGTTTCACAAGCGGGATATTATCTGACATGGGTTCATACTCCGGCAGAGAATGGCATAAGAAAATTCTATATTCTTCCATGTTCAATATATGAGAATAAACCTGAACACTTCACGAGACCTTCAGATTATCAGAAGATGAAGCTTTTCATCCGGAACTCCCGGAGACTTCTGAACTCCCGGAATTCGGGCATACAGGAGATAATACACTCCGGAGAGGGTTGGATATATTGAATTAATTCATATAATTGCAGATGTTAGCAGGGATCTGCGGTAAATCATAACAAAACATTTTATGGAAAACTCCATAGCGCTACTATCGGCAACAGCAGTATCACTTGGATTTATCCATACTATACTGGGGCCCGATCATTACCTGCCCTTCATTGTGCTCAGCGAAGCAAGGAAATGGAATCTCCGGAAAACAATGATGATCACTTTCCTGTGTGGTCTGGGGCATGTACTCAGTTCGGTTCTTCTTGGTTTTGCAGGAATTGCAATCGGGCTATCTGTCAACCGGCTTGTATCGGTTGAATCATTCAGGGGCAATATTGCTGCCTGGCTGTTCATTGCTTTCGGACTTGTTTACATGATAATCAGCATAAGAAGTCTCTACAGAAAGAGGAAGCATACTCATACTCATTTTCACCCCGACAGCGGGAACCATGTCCACGAACACAGCCATATTTCAGAGCACACCCATGTGCATGAGACCGATAAAACCCGGACAACTCCATGGATTCTTTTCCTGATCTTTGTTTTCGGGCCCTGTGAACCCCTTATCCCGGTGCTCATGTATCCGGCTGCGGAAAACAATATACGCGGTACTGTCATTGTTGCTCTTCTTTTCTCAATAGTAACAATTGCCACAATGATGGGAATCGTCCTTGCATTCAGGCTAGGCTTCAGTAAGATAAACCTGAAACCTGTTGAAAAGTACAGCAATGTAATCGCCGGGGCGATGATCCTGCTCTCAGGAGTGGCAATAAGGTTCCTGGGGCTGTAGAAAAGGCGCAGGGCACAGGGCACAGGGCGCAGGGCACAGGGCACAGGGCGCAGGGCGAAGGGCGCAGGGCGGGAAGGCATGAGGGCAGTAAGGCATGAAACTTGAAGAATAAACAAACAATAACAACCAAATTCGTTTCATATT
>CAZKTX010000050.1:11405-18079 GCA_964555805.1 uncultured Rikenellaceae bacterium | reverse complement strand
GACTGTTACCCAGCCTGATAGCCTCTTCCTTGCTGTAAGAAAGGATATCCTTAACCCTTTGTGAAAACTGTGAATCCATAATTAGTTTCTGAATATTAGTAGACAATCATGTCATAAGCCATTATGTCAGCCCAACTGCGACAAAATTACTGATTCCATGAAAATCAAAGTTAAATTTAATACAATATATGATAGGCAATTTTCATGCCCATTTATAAACAATTAATGTTAAAAAGTCACCGGCTTATATGGTCTCAGACAACTAAAAAATCACTATTTTCGTAATCAAATCCGTTCCTGTCAGGGATGGTTGTATCTTTTTAATTTATAAATTATTATGTCAGAGAGAGAGAGAGTAATTCAGGTAAATATCGAGGAGGAGATGAAGTCGGCCTATATCGACTATTCAATGTCGGTTATAGTGTCGAGGGCGCTGCCTGATGTAAGGGATGGGCTCAAGCCGGTTCACCGGCGCGTGCTTTTCGGGATGTCGGAGCTTGGCGTACTTTCGAACAGACCATATAAGAAATCAGCAAGAATAGTGGGAGAGGTGCTTGGTAAATACCATCCTCACGGTGATTCATCGGTGTATGATGCCATGGTAAGAATGGCTCAGGAATGGTCGTTGCGTTATCCGCTTGTTGAAGGCCAGGGAAACTTCGGTTCGATCGACGGCGACAGTCCGGCAGCAATGAGGTACACGGAGGCAAGGCTGAAAAAAATAGCAGAGGAGACTTTGTCTGATATTGACAAGGAGACAGTCGACTTCCAGCCAAATTTTGATGACTCGCTGAGCGAGCCTGTGGTTCTTCCGACAAGGATTCCGATTCTGCTGGTAAACGGAGCATCAGGAATTGCTGTCGGTATGGCGACCAACATGCCACCGCACAACCTATCGGAGATAATAGACGCCACAATAGCATTTATCGACAACAACGAGATCACTATTTCTGAGCTTCATAAATATGTAAAGGGTCCTGATTTTCCCACCGGAGGTATAATCTATGGCGAACAGGGAATAAAGGATGCATTTGAGACCGGCAGGGGCAGGATAGTGCTGAGGGGCAAAACCGAGATAGAGCTGACTCATTCAGGCCGCGAGTGCATAATTGTCAAGGAGATACCTTATATGGTCAACAAAGCGGAGATGATACGCCGGATAGCGGACCTCATAAACGAAAAGAGGCTGGAGGGTATTTCTTACATCAATGATGAATCGGACCGCAACGGCATGCGCGTTGTAATCATCCTGAAGAAGGATACAAGCTCAAGCGTGGTTCTGAACAATCTTTACAAGCTCTCTTCGCTGCAGACATCGTTTAACGTAAACAATGTAGCTCTTGTAAGAGGCAGGCCCAGAATTCTGAACCTGAAAGAGCTGATCGACCACTTTGTAAAACATCGTCACCAGGTAATAATAAGAAGGAGCAGATATGATCTGAATCAGGCTGAAAAGAGAGCTCATATACTTGAAGGTCTGATAATTGCAAGCGACAATATCGACGAGGTGATTGCAATCATCAAATCATCCAAAAATCCGGATGAGGCAAGGGAAAGGCTGATGGAACGCTTCAGCCTTTCGGAAATTCAGGCGAGAGCCATAGTTGAAATGAGATTGAGGCAGCTGACCGGACTTGAACAGGAGAAGCTCAGGGATGAATACGGTGAGGTTATGGCTCTTATTGATTACCTCAAGAGAGTTCTCGAAAGCGAAGAACTTCAGATGAAGATAATCAAGGATGAGCTTTATGAAGTTAAGGAAAAATACGGAGATGCGAGACGAACGGAAATAGTCCCTGATGCCGGGGAATTCAATCCTGAGGACTTCTATGCCGACGATGAAATGGTAATTACGATTTCACATCTGGGTTATATAAAGAGGACTCCTCTTACTGAATTCAGGCGGCAGAACAGGGGCGGCACAGGTGCAAAGGGAGGAGCCACAAGAGATGAGGACTTTATCGAGCATCTCTACATCGCAACAATGCACAATACAATGCTCTTCTTCACCAAGAACGGCAAATGCTACTGGATGAAGGTTTACAGCATACCTGAAGGCTCAAGAACCTCGAAGGGGAGGGCAATGCAGAACCTCATTAACATTGAACCCGACGACAGTGTTATGGCATATATAAATGTGAAGAACCTTAATGATCCCGATTATATAAACAATAACTTCATTGTACTCTGCACAAAAAAGGGAATTATAAAGAAGACCTCACTTGAAGCTTACTCGCGACCCAGGACTAACGGTGTGAATGCAATAACCGTCAGGGACGGTGACGAACTTCTGGAAGCCAAAATGACAAACGGCAAGCACCAGATAATGATGGCCGTGAAATCGGGAAGGGCAATCAGATTCCCGGAAGAGTCTGTCAGACCCATGGGAAGAACGGCATCCGGAGTCAGAGGAATAAAGCTTGCAGATGAAGAAACCGATATTGTGGTGGGAATGATAACAATCGAGAACGGAGAAAAAAACGTGCTTGTAGTATCCGAAAATGGCTATGGCAAAAGATCTGATATTGAGGACTACCGCATTACAAACAGGGGAGGAAAAGGAGTCAGGACAATTAATGTAACAGAAAAGACCGGATCGCTTATAGCCCTGAAAGATGTTACTGATAATGACGACCTTATGATTATCACTCAGTTCGGAAACATACTCAGAAGTCCGGTGTCAGCGCTCAGGCTTATGGGAAGGGCAACTCAGGGAGTACGCTTAATTAACCTCAGGGAGACAGACACGATAGCATCTGTTGCCACCGTGGCAGTAAATGAAGAACAGGAAGATGCTGAAAAGGAAGATGTTGTAAATAATAATGAAAATCCCGAGGAAATTGGCAAAGAATTTGAAGATTAATAAGTAAAGTTTTAAATTTGAAGAGTTTTTTAAGGACAATTAATTAAACAAATGCGATAATTATGAAAAAGGTTTTTCTGCTGTTTGCAGTTATCTCTATCTCCGCTGCTACATTTGCCCAGAAGGGTAAAGTGACGAGCGCCCTCACGTTAATCGAGCAGGGGTCTCTGGACAAAGCTAAGGAAGCGCTCGACCAGGCGCTTACAAATCCCAAATCGATGAATTGGTTCAACACTTATTTTGCCAAGGGTAAGCTTGCCCAAGCCGTTTTCAAATCGGACAATCCAACGTTCAAGGCATATTATAGTGACCCCCTCGGCGAAGCTTACGCCGCTTATGAAAAATCAATGCAGCTCGATGTGAAGGGAGGCGCTAAAAAGAAGATCATTACAGGTATGGTATACAACTCGCTTGCGCTTGACCTTTACTCACAGGGTGGACAACTTTTCGAGGCAAAGGATTATGCAGGTGCACTGAAATCATTCGAAACCCAGATCGCTATCACTGAAAGCGATAATTACGTGGGAGTTACTGATACCGGGATGTATTACAATGCCGGTCTTGCAGCAATGAATGCGAAAGATTACCAGAAAGCAATTAAATTTTTCGAAAAATGCGCTGAGATGAAATATCAGGGCATCAATCCTTATTTCCAGATATCTCAGAACTATCTCGAGATGGGAGACACTGTAAAAGCTGAATCAATACTTGTGGACCTTCGTAATAAATATGCTGACGACAAGAATGTGACTCTCCAGCTTATCGATCTTTATATTAAAGCCGGTAAAAACAAGGAAGCTCTTGAAAACCTTGCCATTGCCAGAGCTAATGATCCTGAAAATTACAGCCTCCACTTCGCTGAAGGGATTATCTACCTTAATGAAGACAGATTTGATGAAGCAATTGAAAGACTTGCAAAATCAGTCGAACTGAAATCTGATTTCTACGACAGCCAGTACGGACTCGGAGCTTCATATATTAACAAGGCTTCAGACATGTTCTCAAAGGCTAATGACATCATGGATGTTAACGCTTACAACAAGGCCATTGATAATGCAATGGCGGTTTTTGCAAAAGCTCTTCCTTACATGGAAAAGGCAAATGAACTGAAACCTGATGATGTGTTCGCCCTCAGGAGTCTCAGGGAACTGTACTACAGGCTCAAGATGACCGAAAAATACGATGCCGTCAAGGCAAAGCTTGATACACTTGAACAGCAGTAATACCAAAAAGATCAGATACTGCAAAATATAGGGGAAAGCCTTTCCGTTAAACGGAGAGGCTTTTTCTCTTTTTTGGCATTACCTCACGAAAATTCCTGCTCATGAACAAAATTATCTGCGCTTTTCTGCTTTCACTTATTTTCCTTTCAACGGGATGTACAAAGAAGGATAATCCTGACCCCGGAGAACCGGGCAAGGTAATAGTTCTGATGTACCACAGGATTGTGAAAGGGGAGGCCGCCAACCTGTATGAAAGGAGCCTGGATAATCTGAAATCCGATATTAAATATCTCATTACAAACAACATAAAGGTAATAAGCTTTACGGAACTGGGAGAATTCAGGGAGCAGGGATCTATTCCTGAGGGAAACTATGCAATCCTTACATTTGATGATGGCGACAGTTCATGGTATACGCTTGTAAAACAGCTACTTACTGAATTCAACATGAAAGCCACATTCTTTCTGTGGACTCATATGATAGGAAGTGATTCATTCATGACATGGGAAGAAGTTGAGGATATGGGCAATTATATTGTAAAGGGCGGAATCAGGCCGTTTACATTCGGATCACATTCATATTCACACACATATCTTTACGACAATAGAAGCAATTATGCCACCCTGGGAGAATATCAGAGTTTTCTTGATTATGAACTGGGCAGGTCAAAGGAAATAATTGAACGGCACACACCCGGTAATGTCAATGTTTTTTCGCTTCCTTACGGAAATGGTGCAGGCGATGAAGAAATAATTGCAGCAGCGGAAAGAAACGGATACAAATTTATTCGCACTTCGGTCTGGTCGGCAATCGACGATACAAATCTCAATCTGATGGAGATTCCAAGTCTGCCAATGCTTGATGCTTCTGAACCGGAGCTGATAGGATACTACCTTGGCATTTCTGCGACCTATAATTAATCTATAAGCTTTTACGCCAAATAATCGATAGGGGAAAACAGGCTTCATAATTTCCCTGTCAGAAAAAAGATAAATTTTCTATTTGACATAATATTAATTATAGGAAACCTCACCTTATCTTTTTCTGACCTGAGTGAAGGTTCTGCAAGCCCTAAGGTTATTCATGTCAGAGTTCTGAGAGATAAACTGCTGATTTCACAACATTTATTCTAAGAATATTGATCTCCATGAACTGATTCATCACGGATTACCCGGAGAACACGGATAATTCACGGATTGTGTCAATTAATATCATCCGTGATTTTATCCGTGAAATCTGTGAAATCCGTGGTAATATAACTCAAACCAGACTGGATTTTTCCCCACTCAATTTTCAGGGGCCCTCCCCTTCCAAAACAGCCAAAAAAAACGACCGCATTACTATATCGTACTGATAATATGCATATTACCAGAAAATAACAGTATACAGCCGTTACGCCTCTCAGCCTCTATGCCGTTACGCCTTTACGCCTCTTTATGCCTCTTTATGCCGTCACGCCTTCCTTATCTCGTCCTTCAGCCTCTGGATATGTCCCCTGCCAAGTCCCTTGACTTCACAGCCAAGCTGGAAATATCTCCTTATGTTGTCATCGGTTAAAATTCCGAAACAATCGATTATGGCTGCCGGTCTTCCTATTTTCTTAACTACTTTTTCAGGATCAAGTCCAAGATAAGCTTTGTGAGGTACTGCCAGTATGACTGCGTCAGCATTATTAAGAGCTTTATCGAGATTCTGCTGGATCTTTATCTCCTTGAGTTTTTCCTGGTTCCTGAAAAAACGTGATTTGCTCTGGCCGACACCCGGGAAAGTATCCTGCTGTTCAAATTCCCACCAGTGTTCAACATACGGATCATGTACACGAATCTCGGCGCCCATTTCAGCAAGCTTTCTTATGACTATTTCAGATCCGCTGTAGCGGGTATCCCCAACATCTTCACGGTATGCTGCACCGAGAACCAACACTTCCGCACCGGCTATCGGCTGTCCCATATTCCTGAGAGCGTCGCGTGTAAGCTGACCGACATGCAGTCCCCTTGTATCATTGATATCGATTGCCATTGGGGTTATTTTGAAGATATCATCCTCAAAACCAAGTATATGCTTGTAAGCCCAGAGTCCCAGGCCACCGTCCTTGGGAAGACAGTATCCGCCGATTCCGGGTCCGGGAAATATCATATTGCTATGTGTCGGACGCATTTTGATGGCTTTTATAACCTTGATAAGGTCAACGCCGTTTCTTTCTGCGAAAAGGCTCCACTCATCCAGGAAAGCCAGGATGGTCGCCCGGTAGCTGTTCTCCACTATCTTGGCAGTTTCCGATTCGATGGGCCTGTCCATAACAGTCAGAGGGAATTTTTCAGTGTTAAGTACTTCAGTCAGGAATTTCTCAACCCTTTGTTTGGCCTTTTCGTTAATCCCGCTGCACACTCTCCAGAAATCACGGATGCTCGCCACATAATTTTTGCCAGGCATCACTCTTTCGTAGCTGTGAGCAAGAAGCGGATCGGTCTTTATACCTCTCTTCCTGAATACTTTCTTCATTATCGGATAGGCCACCTGTTCAGTTGTTCCAGGTGCTACAGTTGTTTCGATCAGGACAAGCGCTTCGGCCGGTATATGTTCTGCAA
>CAZKTX010000050.1:0-11305 GCA_964555805.1 uncultured Rikenellaceae bacterium | reverse complement strand
GGTGCTACAGTTGTTTCGATCAGGACAAGCGCTTCGGCCGGTATATGTTCTGCAATTACATGCAACGAAGATTCAAGGGCTGCCATGTCAGTCTCGCCGGTACGCACATTCCCAAGATCTTCCTTTATATAATCGCACTGAACATCAACAACAACAACATCGGCCAGCTTCAGAACATCATAAGTATATGTTGCGATCAGTGTTTTCTTGTCATTCACGCACCTTGCTATCATGGGGTCAACTTCGGGGTCTTCAGCCTTAACCGGTGATACACCACGGTTCAGAAGAGGAATCTTCCAGAAGCTTCTCGGGCTTGGACGTTGCATGCCGATAACAAACTTCGAAGGTTTACCATTTCTGTCAACAGTATCGGCAACGATGGCGGCCATTACTGCTCCTACAAAGCCTACTCCCATCACAACAACTATCTCACGACCTTTGGCACGTTCCTTTTCAACGCGTTTTTTGATGGTTTCAAATTCCTTGATATAATCCTCAGGTTTTGGCAGCGGGAATTGCTCACCTGCCGGGCTGACTGAATACTTCTCACTCATATGGGTTAATTTGGTTCTGGTTTATTACTTGTAAAAATCTGCATAACAGCCCGTATCCGTAAACGGACTGTCGATCCTCTATTACGGACAAAATATCAAGTTATTGTGCCTTCTGGCATAAAATATAATCTGTAATCAGCGCTTTCAGACTGTTTTAAGTATATCTCTTAAAAGTAAGTCGAAATCGAGTGCGTTATCGGGCCGGTGCGAAAAACCCAGAACGACAACCACAAGATCGCTGGATGGCAGAATGAAAATCATCTGACCGTCGTGCCCCTGACAAGAGTACATATCTTCGGGTGCTGACGGATATTGACGGCTCCTGTTAAGCCAGAAGAGAGCGCCATACTTCCCCTCGCTTGCAGATGCCGGAGTACGTGTATAATCAACCCACCATTCAGGAAGGATTCTTTCGCCGCAGAATACACCATTGTTAATGTAAAGCAGTCCGAACCTTGCATAATCGCGTGCCGTTGCATAAAGATATGATGATCCGACAAGATCTCCCGAAGGGTCCACTTCAAAGACTGCATCTGTAATTCCTATCTTTTCAAGAAGATTGTCATGAACAAAAGCATAACATGAAGTGTCGCTGTCAAATTCATTTCTAATGAGGCTTGTAAGAACATTAGCCGTACCGGAGGAATATTTCCACCGGGTACCTGCAGGATGTTCAATTGGCTTTGCAACGGCGAACCTGCTCATATCGCCTTTGTCAAAAAGCATCAGGTTCACATCCGACCTGCTTCCGTAGTCCTCGTTCCACTCAAGACCGCTTTGCATCTGCAAAAGGTCGTTGAGAGTTATCCTGCTCCGTTCATCATCCTTCCATTCCTCTATTCCTGCCGGCTCTGAAATATCCATTTTTCCCATAGATACAAGAACGCCGGCAAGAGCATTTGTAAAGCTCTTTGCCATCGACCAGCTCAGAAAACGGGTGTCTTTGCCGAGTCCCTGCCTGTATTTCTCTGCAACTGGTATCCCTTTGTGCAGAACTACAAAAGCAAAAGGTATCCCTCCATACACCGTATCATCAAAAAGTTTACCTGCAATTTTGGTCAGAGTTGTCCTGTCAATGCCGGTATCGATAGTATCGGGCACTATATCTCCCAATGGCCATACGGTTGTATCGGGACGAAAACCCGGATCAGTATCTGCCGCATAAGTCTCTCTTCTGAGCTCCTCCTCCGAAGCATCCCTCACAAGAGTGGCACCGAAACCTTCCCTGTAAATAGCCTTCGATCGCCCCCAGAGAAACCTGCTTGTAACACTTTTCTCTTCACGGTCCACTTTGTTCCTGGTGAATTTAATAAAGGAAAAATTCAGATCAATATCCTCAATTTCCTTTGCATCCCTGCCTGAAACAAAGACATCCGAACATAGATTCTTCGCTGCATAACCAGTAATTATGGGCATCAGCGTATTTACATAGATTGCTCCTCCAATTAGGACTAAACCAAAAACCAATGCAATTGCATAGAGCACTTTTTTCTTTTTCATGTCTCCTGATGGTTTAAAAACCCTAATCTATCATAAATTCAGCAAAAACGGATGGGTATGTAAGAAATAGGGTTGAATTTATGCTGATCTTTCTATCTTTAGAAATATTTGACCACCCAAATCAGTAAATCATGAACCGTAATGTTTTATCTCTGTTCTCGTTAATTGCGATTATAGCTATCACAGGTTGTTCCAACCATAAACCAGCCCTTGAAGTGTATGACCTGAAGTGTGAAAATCTGTCAGATCCTCTTGGAACAGGTACCTCCCTTCCCAGGCTGAGCTGGAAAGTAAAATCGTACGTCGGCGGGGAATCCTGTTCAGCTTACCAGATTATCGCCGCAAGTGAGAAAAATCTGCTGTCTGAAAAGAAATCAGACCTCTGGAATTCAGGAAAAACAGAGTCCTCTGAAAGCATTCTTATCAATTGGCAGGGTGAACAACTTTTATCCGGATCGGTCTGTTACTGGAAAGTGAGAGTCTGGAGCGAAAGCGGCAAGGCATCGGAATGGAGTGAAACTGAATCCTTTACGACTGGCCTGCTTGAGAATTCAGACTGGCAGGGCGACTATATAGGGATGAGCGACAGCTCGGAATTCTGTGTAAGCCCTCAAATGAAGCGTGAATTTGAAATTGAGAAGCTGACGGGCCGCTATTTCATTCATGTCAATTCGCTTGGCTACCACGAAGTATGGGTAAACGGCCTGAAAGCTGGTGATAACGTCCTTGCTCCCGCTGTTTCACAGTTTAATAAGCGTTCGCTTTCCCTCACATACGAAATCACGGCGCTGATAAAAAAGGGAAGCAATACGCTGATGCTCTGGACCGGACAGGGATGGTACAGCAAGGGGCTTCCCGGCGTGGAATGGAACGGACCGCTTGTGAGAGCTCAGGTCGAAAGGATTGAAGGTAAGGAAAGAGATGTTATTCTGTTTACAGATTCAAACTGGGTCGCCAGGGCAAGCGGTTATTCAACAATAGGTAACTGGAAGCCTCATCAGTTTGGGGGAGAACTGATTGACGGGTCCTTGCTTTCTGATGAAACATCTGCAGGGAACTTCAAATGGATTCCTGTTTCAACTGTAAAGCTTCCTGAAAGGAAGGTAAGTCCTCAGACAACTGAAACAAACAGGATCATCGACACGATAAAAGCCGTTTCAGTAACCCGTTTGAACGACAGCACCTGGCTTGCCGATATGGGAACCACTCTCACCGGGTGGTTCAGCATCAGATTCCGAGCCCTGAAACCCCGGCAGGCAGTCACAATCCTTTACAGTGATCACCTTGATAATGACGGAACGACGGCCGATCAGGGACAGATTGACCGCTATATCGCCTCCGGGACCGGCGAGGAGCAGTTCATTAATAAATTCAACTACCACGGTTTCAGATATGCCATGATCTCAAATCTCGCGGAAGAACCTTCAAAGGATGATATGAGCGCCTTTCTTATACATACTGACTACAGCCCTGCATCGACATTTGAATGTTCAGATGAGGATCTCGGCAGAATCTACAATATGATCAACTACACCCTCAGGTGTCTGAGCCTCGGCGGCTACCTTGTCGACTGTCCTCAGATAGAACGTCTTGGCTACGGAGGCGACGGCAACGCTTCCACTCTTACAGCACAGACAATGTTCGATCTGGCCCCTCTTTATTCAAACTGGCTCCAGGCCTGGGAAGATTGCATCCGGGATGACGGCGGTATGCCCCATACCGCACCTAATCCGTATTCCGCAGGCGGAGGTCCCTACTGGTGTGGATTCGTAATAACAGCATCATGGAATTCTTTTCTGAACTATGGCGACGTGGAATTTCTCAAACGGTACTATCCTGTTATGCAGAGATGGCTGGCATATGCTGAAAAATATTCACCGGAAGGCCTTCTCGAAGGCTGGCCCGAAACAGAGTACAGATCGTGGTACCTGGGCGACTGGGCAGTTCCTGAAGGCATCAACCAGACTGATCCCCGGTCAATCGGACTTGTCAACAACTGCTTTATGACAGTATGTTATGAGACCATGAGCAAAATTGCCACAGTTCTTGGATTACCCGATGATGCCCGGAAATATGCTTCCAGAGGGGAAGAACTAAAGTCTTTAATAAATGAAACTTACTACAATAAGGCAGACAGAGTCTATGGCAGCGGGTCCCAGATCGACCTCACTTATCCCTTGCTGGCCGGTATAGTACCAGATTCCTTAATCAGGTACGTCAGACAGAACATGCTCGACTACACACTCAGGGAGCGCGGAGGGCATTTTGCCTCCGGACTGGTTGGAATTCCTGTCTTCACAGAATGGGCGACACTTAACCATGAGGCCGACCTGATGTATTCAATGCTGAAAAAGCGCGATTATCCCGGGTATCTGTACATGACAGACAATGGTGCAACAACAACATGGGAACACTGGAACGGAGCCAGAAGCAGGATTCACAACTGCTACAACGGGATCGGCTCGTGGTTCGTTCAGGCAGTGGGCGGAATAAGGCCTGACCTGGATTATCCGGGATATAAACAATTTTTTATTGATCCCCAGGTGCCCGATGGTGTAACCTGGGCACGAACCTCAAAGGAAACTCCATACGGAACCGTGATTGTCAACTGGAAGATTGAAGATGGTTCAATGACTATCTATCTTACAGTTCCTGCAGGCAGCAGGGCAGCATTAATGATTCCTGAAAACTGCGACGCTTATACTGTTAACGGCCAGTCACAATATGCAAACGGGTCGCCAGCCATTCTGAAAAATGGCACATATAATATTATATATAAAATTAATAAATAGATTATATAAAGTACTACTTTACAAGTTCTGAAATCGGAAGATATGTTTTTACCTGGATATTATTACACTCTCCCTGCCTATGATCCTGCCATTCTGGAAGAGCTGCAGTACATAAAAACCCGGAATCTGTTTTCCCAGGCTGAATTCGATGTACTGATCTCCCTCCGATTCCCTGCTCTGTTCATCATCTATTATTCTGTGACCCATCAGGTTTGTCAGCACGATCTTTACGCTGCCCGGTTTTTTAAGGTGAAAATACAGGCCTATCCTGTCGCGAACCGGATTGGGAAATACAAGAATGCCGCCTGCCGATTCAGCTGATGCGGTTGGGGTTATCATAATATTAGCGTCTATCCAGTTGACTCGCCGTGTTATCCAATCCTTTAAAAAGTCGATTTCTTCCTCATAGGTATCACCGACAAAATAATTCGGCCATACATATTTACCCAGGACCGGCCATCGTTCATAGTTGCGGTCAACGGCATCACCAAGTCCGGCTATTGTGTTATCGATATAGGCCATAATAGAATCGGTTCGGAAGGGGCCCTTCCGGAGTTCCTTCCAGCGGGCTGCAAAAGAAGCTCTGTAGCCAACATCGTCCATCATCCTGGCCCACCAGTGCATTCTTCCTCCAAACATGTCCTGGAATTTGGGATACAGCCAGGTATCAGTTGCCAGATTAAAATCGGCATAATCCACATTGCCATAGCAAAGATCGAAATCCCATAATGGTCCCGCTTTAAGCTTTCCTCCCTTTGAATCCTTATCCTTATTAAAGAAAGTGCTGAAACGGTATCCGTCGACATTATTTGCAAGTTCCTGAATAATCTGAAAATCAACAAACGACTTAGTATCGAAGTATTTTCTGAAGCCTTCCGAGAGGTCCCGGAACGATTTGCCATTCAGAGTATTCTCCGCATCAGTCAGGAATTTCTTTATATAATATTTCTGTTCGTTCGCTATCTGATCATATTTAGGGTAAACGTATGTGAACCTGTATTTGTCAGAGTAATTGTACCCTATTGACGGAGTAATCTGGAAATATTCCTCCGGTCCTGCTCCGTCCGTCTTGTCTACCTTAACGATGTAGCCTCCTGTCAGATCATCGCCAAAGACCTCATCAGGGTTAAGTTTGCTTATATCAACCCGGTTATTGTCGCGTTTTATACTCTCAATCAGCTGATAGACTCCGATATAATCCCCGTTCAGCCACACCTCGCAGAACCTGTTCCCTGGCTGCCAACCTCCCATTCTGTCGCCCAGATGATAGGTCAGTGCATTTCTGAGCATCGTCTTGTCGGAATACGGCGCATATAGCACCCAATCTTCTTCATCCGGCATTCCAAGAAGGCTTGCTGTTGTATCGGCCCCGTCTGAAGTTCTCAGCTCAATCGAATAGCTCTTCTTTGGGAACATCTGCGACGACTGCCCTCTTATCTCTATGCCGACAAAACCATCGTAATCAGTACCTTCCTGATACTTATTATTAAGTTCTCCGGGACCATTATAAACTACTTTCATCCTGGCAGTAATTTTCGGATCATTTACAATTTCCCTGCCCTCCGTTTCAAGTACAATCACCGGCAGATGGGTAAACTCCGTTACCGGATCCCTGAACCACGTCGGCGGTTCACTGTAATTCCGGCTGTCGTCCGTAATGCCGGCAACGAGAAAGGTTGTTGATGAAAGATCTGTTGAGCCCTCGTTACAGTTATGAACCTGAAGTGCAAGCAAGTTGGCACCCTCTGCAAGAAATTCCGAGACAGTTTGGTTATCTATTAAAAAGCGTGAAGGAATACCTCCTGAAGGGAGCCTCGCTTCGTATGAATCAAGAATAGCATATTCGCTGAATCCAGGCTCTGTTCCAACGGTTCCAATGTTTGCCCGGGCAATTTCATGCCCGTTCAGGTAGGCTACAAAGCCATCGTCAAAATCAACAAACAGATATAACTCAGAAATGGCAGAGATATCATGGATTGTGAACTCCCTCCTCAGATAAACTGAAGGCACAACGTCAGTTACGGTCATGTCGTCTCCATCACCGTAGCCTATCCCACCCGGTCCGGTCAGCCATGAGGAAGCATCAAACCCCCGAGTATTCCACCCTGAGGCAGGCTGGGAATATCCCGGGAACCATTGCCATGTATCACCAGCTGAAACAATTGTCTCCCAGTGATCGGTGGTCTGGGCGCAAACCACAAGTGAGAGTCCCGCAAACAGGACCAGGGTAAGAAATTTTACGCAAATTTTATGACATGTACTCACTTTCAGCCGTTTGATCTCATCTTTAACATACTTCATTACCAAAATATTGCACTTGGCGCTTCAAATTTCGTCAATAAAAGCAATTGTCCAAAAAATCACCGGAATAACTACATTCCAGGTGCAAAATGTGCTTATTTTGTCCTGAAAAATAAATTTTGATCAAAAAACGCTTGAAAATGGAATACATAAGTAAGTCTACTCTCGATTTTCTCACCGACCTGAAGTATAATAATGAAAGGGAATGGTTCAATACAAACCGTAAGCGATACAACGAAGCAAAGGCTGAATATGAGGTTTTTGTGCAGGCCCTTATTGAAAGGATTGTGGAATTTGATCCCATTCTGAAGGGCCTTGAGGCAAAAAGCTGCATGTACAGGATTAACAGGGACATCCGGTTCAGTCCCGACAAAACGATTTACAAAACCCACCTGGGAGCTTTTATAGTGAAGGGAGGAAAAAAGAACGGCGACCGGTTTGCCGGCTATTACATCCATATAGAGCCCGGTAACAACAGCATGATTGCCGGCGGGGCGTATATGCCTCCGATGCCATGGCTTACCTCAATCAGGAATAATATTGACGAAAAAGGCAAGACCATGCTTAAGATATTAAACGACCCTGAGTTCAGGGCTGTTTTCGGAGATATTGAAGGAGAAAAGCTGAAAGGTGCGCCCAAAGGTTTTTCCAGTGACAACCGTTATATCGACCTGCTTAGAATGAAGAGTTACCTTGCCTCAATAATCGTTTCAGATAAAGATATATTACGAGCTGATTTCTTTGATTTTACGATCAGGGCGTGCAAAGCAATGAAGCCCCTCAACGACTTCCTGAACGATTATTGATTCAACTGATTAATAAATACATTTTGTTACTTTCAGGGTATCGATCCTCATTTTCCCATTAATATAGGTAGTTGTATCCGAATTGTCAAGTTCATACTGCCGTATAACAGCCTCGGTGCTGTTACACATATCCCGTTTGGCAGACACAGTATATGACTCAATCTTTTCGCTGTCATTGACGATGATCTCGAAAGTTGTTGTGCATTCATAGCAGTCTGAATCATTGTTGCATGAAAACAGAAGCAATACAAACAGTGCCCAAAGCATTCTCTTCATAACTGGTTTTTCAATCTTAAAGTTTATTACTTCCGGGTATCTTTCTGATTCGGAGGTTCAGCGGAGTAACCTCAAGGTACTCATCGTCCTTGATCTGCTCCATTGATTCTTCGAGCGAGTATCTGATCTTGGGTGCTATCCTGTAACTATCATCAGAACCCGAAGCCCTCATATTTGTAAGTTTCTTACCCTTAATAATGTTGACTTCAATGTCCTTAGCCCTTGTGCTTTCCCCGATAACCTGACCCCTGTAAACGTTTTCACCCGGATCGATGTAAAAGCGCCCTCTGTCCTGCAGCCTGTCGAGTGCATGGCCAGTCGCCATTCCCTCGTCGAGCGACACTATGGATCCGTTCTGCTCAGGCAGGAGATCATCTCCCTTGTATTTGTCATAAGCCCTGAATCTGTGATACATAACAGCTTCTCCGGAGGTTGCTGTCAGCATATTGTTACGCAATCCGATTAGTCCACGGGAGGGAATATCAAACTCAAGGTGAATCAGATCGCCTTTCGGTTCAATTACAGTCATTTCCCCCTTCCTTATTGTGACAAGCTCGATTGCCCTGCCCGATGAACTTGCAGGAACATCCACCGAAAGTGTTTCATAAGGTTCGCATTTAACTCCGTCAATTACTTTCAGCAGTACCTTAGGCTTTCCGACCTGAAACTCATACCCTTCTCTTCTCATTGTTTCGATCAGAATTGAGAGATGAAGTATTCCTCTTCCGTAGACGTTGAATGTGTCTTCTGAATTTGTCTCCTCGACTCTCAGGGCAAGATTCTTTTCAGTCTCCCTTATAAGCCTTGTCCTTAAGTGACGTGATGTAACAAATTTGCCTTCTTTTCCGTAAAGTGGCGAGTTATTTATAGTAAAAACCATACTCATAGTAGGTTCATCGACCTCAATTCTCTGCAGCGCCTCAGGTGAGATCAGATCCGCCAGGGTATCCCCTATCTCGAAATCATCCAGACCTATTACAGCACAAAGATCGCCGCATCTTACACTGTCAGCCTTTACTCTTCCAAGTCCCTCGAAAACATATAGTTCCTTGACCCTTACCTTTTTGACTTCGCCACCCTTTTTGCAGAGCGTATAATCGCTTCCGGCAACAATATCGCCCCTGAAGACCCTTCCGATTGCAATTCTTCCCACATAGCTTGAGTAATCGAGTGAAGCTACCTGCATCTGGGCTGTTCCTTCAACATAACGTGGAGCCGGAATCTGGGAAATAATAGCGTCGAGAAGAGCAGTGATATCCTCAGTGGGTTTTTTCCAGTGGCTGCTCATCCATCCATGCTTTGACGATCCGAACAAAGTTTCGAAATCAAGCTGGTCGTCCGATGCATCGAGGTTGAACATAAGGTCGAATATGTCCTGCTGAACCTCATCGGGACGGCAATTCTCCTTGTCGACTTTATTTACAACCACAATTGGTTTCAGCCCCAGGTTAACTGCCTTGCCAAGCACAAACCTGGTCTGAGGCATAGGTCCTTCAAAGGCATCAACAAGCAGAAGTACACCGTCGGCCATCTTGAGGACTCTTTCTACCTCACCGCCAAAATCGGCATGTCCGGGTGTGTCTATGATATTAATTTTAACCCCTTTATAAGTGACTGACACATTCTTCGAGGTAATTGTAATCCCCCTCTCCC
This sequence comes from uncultured Rikenellaceae bacterium, assembly GCA_964555805.1. Lineage (GTDB taxonomy): Bacteria > Bacteroidota > Bacteroidia > Bacteroidales > VadinHA17 > LD21. The sequence continues at coordinate 1,423 of CAZKTX010000050.1, read as the reverse complement.
TCTCGAGATCATTGCTGTCGAGGATCAGGTCGCCCGCATCCTTCCTGTCATCCAGCACCTTGCACTCATGGATGATACGGTCGACCAGGGTGGTCTTGCCGTGGTCGACGTGTGCAATAATAGCGACATTCCTAATTTGCTGCATATATTTGTATAAAGACCTGCAAAAGTAATATTGTTGACTTTATTAATGCTAAAAACGTTTAAAATAATATTGAATGAAAAAAACTCATATATTTCGTCAAATTTAAAACCCGGAAACATGAAAAGATTGATTTTCACCCTCTTTTTCACAATTTTAGCGTGTACAGCAATGTTTGCCCAGTCAGGCAAGCTTGAAGTAGGCATGAAGGTTCCTGAATGGACTTTTCCTGATGCCGACAAAAAGGATTTCACAATGGACTCATGGCCCGGCAAGGTGCTGCAGATCAACTATGTTGATCCTGACGAGTCGGATCTTAACGATGTTTTCAATGATGCTGTCAACAAGGCTACAGACATTGATAAGACAATAGACAAGGAATATTTCAAGGGATTCGGCATTGTTGACACCAAATCGACATGGAAGCCGAATGGCCTTATAAGGGCAATTGCCGGCAACAAGGCGAAGAAATATGATACAACTATTCTGTTTGACTATGATGGCAAGCTTCACTCCAGCTGGGGTATGCCTAAAGACAGCTACACGGTTGTGATTGTTGACAAGAACAGGGTGTGCAGGTATATTTATTCCGGGAAAATTCCCGAGGCTGAAAACGAGAAGATAGTACAGATGATAATCGGGCTGACAAAAGAATAATATCAGTCGGCCTCGCTTACATCCGAAATATCGCTTCCAAGCCTTGCTTTAATGCGCTGGAGGTCGTTTTTCATTATTGCAATTGATTGAAATATCTGTTTTTCAGGCATAACAGGTTCAGGCAGTTCGCTGCTTATGTAATTGACGAATTTCCATATCTCCTTGACCTCCTTTATGTGAATCTCATAAGGTTCATACAGAGGATTTAGCGAAAAAAGGGTTAATCTTCCGTTCTTCCGGATATTATTTTCGACAATCTTGAATACTATTCCATCGTCGAGGGTGAAGACTATATAAGCTTTTCCGCTCATCAGTTCCGTCCAGTCCTGTACAAATTCTCCGGTAACCCATGATCCGTCGGGTATCGGGAACATTGAATCTCCTTTCAGCTGGAAAGTCCGGTACTTTCTTTTATCCGACAGAAAAGGCAGATTGAACACCGGAAGATCGCCGATGTATTCCGGATCGGCATACCCGGTTGTGTAACCCGCCTTTGCCTTTTCAGTAACAAGTTCAATGTTCTCCCTGTTGCCCGAATTGACTGTGGTTGTCAGTACACGCAGATTGCTTCCCTTAACATAGGCATCATAGCCTCTCTCAAGTTCCCCAAGCTGGCTGTCCGAC
>CAZKTX010000049.1:4423-18098 GCA_964555805.1 uncultured Rikenellaceae bacterium | reverse complement strand
TCCGTGGTAAAATAACACAAACCAGACTAAAATTTTGAAAGCATCCTAAGTCAGGAAAATTCCGCAAAACAATAAAAAACTTGATTTCCATCATTCCCGGGTGTAACTTTGATTCAAACAAGATCCACCTGAATTACTTTACAATTAAAAATGCAGATATGAAAGCAATTATGATCCTGATAATAATTCTTATAACAACATCATGCAGTTTTACACCTCAGGAATTGAAGTTTCCCCTGGGTACCTGGCAGCTTGTTCAATGGCAACAGTTTTCAGGCGATTCAGTCACAGAGCTGTTTCCCGGAGAATGGACGGGCAGCGATGTTGTAATAATTGGAGAACGCCACATTTTTTCTGTCGGCACTTTTAAAAACGATACAACAATTTTCAATAATTATGTAGGAGTATCCTACACCCTGGATGGCAATCACCTTGAGGAAACAATAATGTACTTCCCGAATCCTGAGTATATTGGTCAAAAGGTTAAACAGATACTTGAAATGAGGGGCGATACTCTATACAAATCTTATCCCTGCGATGACAACTGGGTTCTGGATAACAGCAGCCATAACGTCGAGAAGTATGTCCGCATGAAATAGTTCAGGCCTTTACTAATCACCTCACAATTCTGTGCAGTTCATTCAATCTTTCTATCTTTATCCTTATTAATATTTCTCAATAATCTTAACTGTTATGAAAAAAGTTCTTTCCCTTCTGTCAGTTATTCTGATTTCCGGACTGGCAACTGCCCAACCCGGCCTTGCGCCTCAGGTGGAACCGCTTCCGGAAGGTTTTAAACCTGCTTCAACAAACACATTCATTTCTGTTTATCCGGGCGTGAATACTCAGACCAGGCAGGCCATATTCCGAGTCGTGGCTCCTGACGCAAAGACAGTTCAGCTTCAGCTGGGAGGCACCCACGACATGAAAAAAGACGAAAAAGGTGTCTGGTGGATTACATCCGATCCTCAGGTTGTAGGTTTCCATTATTACTCAATCGCAATAGACGGGGTTCCTGTAATGGATCGCGGGAGCAAGGCTTACTTCGGGAGTAACTGGGAATCATCAGGCATAGAGATTCCTGAAGGCCCTGAAGGCGACTACTACAGGTTTAATAAAAACATCCCTCACGGACAGGTTCGTTCAATTCTTTACTGGTCCGCCGTAAATGGAATGGAGCGCCATGTAAATGTTTATGTACCGGCTGAATACGAAAAGAATCCGGGCAAAAAGTATCCTGTACTTTATCTTGTTCACGGCTGGGGAGAAAATGAAGACGGATGGTCAGTCCAGGGACATATGGCTAACATTATGGACGGGCTGATCGAATCAGGGAAAGCTGTGCCCATGATAATTGTAATGCCGAGCGGAGACATCCAGACCAATTCAGATGTCCGCCAGGCTTCCGGCAATATCACAGATGTTTTTGTAAAGGATCTTATTCCCTTCATAGATAATAACTTCCGCACCTACACCGACAGGGATCACAGGGCTATGGCCGGATTATCGAGAGGAGGCATGCAGACAACAATGACGGTTTTCAGCAACATGGACAAGTTTGCCTGGATGGGCACTTTCAGCGGATTCTTCATGGGTGGGATGGGCCGGCCGGGCGCTGAACCTCCCTCGGTCGAGACGGCTTTCAACGGCGTCTTCAAAGATCCTGCAGCCTTCGACAAACAGATAAAACTGCTCTTTATCAGCACAGGTACAGAGGAACGCAATCCGAAGGAACAGGTTGATGCCCTGAAGGCCCACGGAGTAAAGAACATAGTATTTCATGAATCGCAGGGCACAGCCCACGAATGGCTTACATGGCGCCGGGCTCTGAATGATTTTGCTCCCCGCTTGTTTAAATAAATGCGGAGAGTACCCTAAAGGTTGCCATTCCGGCAATTCCTTTAAGATTTTGTGATTATCTTTAAACAAAAACCTGCAATGAGAAAAGGATTGATGTTATTGATAATCATAATTATCACTATTGACATAAACTCTCAGCCCGGTTCAGCCAGGAATCCGGTCATCTTTGCCGATGTTCCGGATATGTCGATGATCAGGGTCGGTGACACTTACTACATGAGCAGCACAACTATGCACATGAGTCCGGGTGTTCCGATAATGAAGTCAAAAGACCTTGTAAACTGGGAGATCGTTAACTATGCCTACGACATTCTTGACGATGTCGATGAGCTGAATCTTGCAAACGGTAAGAGCACATACGGAAAGGGTACATGGGCCAGCTGCATACGCCATTATAAAGGGACTTACTATGTTTCAACTTTTGCCCAGACTACCGGCAAGACTTATATCTATTCAACAAAAGACATTGAAAAAGGGCCCTGGGAGGTGAAATCCTTCAGTCCGAGCCTTCATGATCACACACTGTTTTTTGATGATGACGGACGCGTGTACATGATTTACGGAGTACGGCGGCTGAAGCTTGTCGAACTCAGTCCTGACCTGTCGGGCATTAAACCCGGCACGACCGAGCAGGTTATAATAGAGAATGCAAGCGCCCCTGCCGGGGACAATATAAGTCTTGGCGCTGAAGGATCACAGCTGTTCAAAATCGATGGCAAATATTTTCTTTTCAATATTACCTGGCCAAGGGGAGGAATGCGCACGGTTGTAATTCACAGGGCCGACAGGATAGCCGGACCATGGGAAGGAAGACTTGCCCTGCAGGATATGGGTGTGGCTCAGGGGGGACTTGTCGATACACCCGACGGCCGGTGGTTTGCTTACCTGTTCAGGGATTACGGATCGGTGGGCCGCATACCTTACATTGTACCGGTGAAATGGGAAGATGGCTGGCCAATCCTTGGGGTTGACGGGAAGGTCCCCGTTAACCTTGACCTCCCTGCAGGCAAGGGCCTTATTCCCGGGATTGTGGCATCCGACAACTTCAAACGCCGGAGGGGAGAGCGTCCGCTTCCGCTTGTATGGCAATGGAATCATAATCCTGATAATAAGTACTGGTCGGTTAATCAGCGGAAAGGCCATCTTCGTCTAACAACCGGCAGGGTCGACACCTCCTTTGTTTCAGCCAGGAACACCCTTACCCAAAGGACTATCGGTCCCGCCTGTGAGGGATCGACCCTGATAGATGTAAGAAACATGAATGAAGGAGATTTTGCGGGACTGGCCTTGCTGCAACGGAAATTCGGCCAGGTGGGAGTGAAATTTGAAAACGGATCCAAAAAGATTGTGTTTGTAAGCGCCCAAACAAACAAACCGGTTGAGATTGAAAGTGTTCCCTTTAAAGGGAAAACTGTTTACCTGAAAGCAGAGTGTGACTTCAGGGATCTGGCCGACACTGCATGGTTCAGCTACAGTCTTGACGGAAAATCATGGATCCCGATAGGCAACAAGCTGAAAATGGAATACTCAATGCCCCATTTCATGGGCTACAGGTTCGGCTTGTTCAACTACGCCGGAAAAACTGCGGGCGGATATGCCGACTTCGACTGGTTTGTCATCAAACAACTTTGATCCACACCACTCCTGATAACAATATAAAAGCACATGCGCCTCAAAAGAGGCGCATGACTAAAAATATGGATCATCCGGAAGCAGAATAGCTGCGCTCCCTGGCAACGGGTGTCCCTGCCGTAGATTTCTTCAGGGCTTTAGTATCCCCAGCTCTTCATGACCTTCAGGTCTTCCGCGATGCATTCCATCGGCGTCTTGCCCTGATACGACTCCTGTTCGATAATATACACTTCAGTGCCGCCGATCTTCGTTGCAAGGTCGATTACCTCCCTGGCATTGACTATCCCCTTTCCGATTATAGTGCTCTCGTATTTGTCGCCGCCTGACGAAGCTATAATTTCATCCTTCACGTGAAGGTTCTCGAACCTGCCGGGATATTGTCTTACAACATCGAGCGCCACAGCGCCCCCATTGTAAAGGTTGCCCATGTCGAGCTGAACTACAACCTTGTCGGGATCCATTGATCTCATCATTATGTCGAAAAGCTTCTCGTTGTTCAGTTTTTCGCTGAATTCAAAGTCGTGGTTATGATATCCGAACTTCATCCCCTGTTTCTTGCAGAGCTCGCCGCATTTATTGAAGATCTCCATATAATGCATGAAGTCGTCATACTTGCTCCTCATGCTGTTGTCCATTGACGGGCTCACAACATACCTCTGTCCAAGGACGGCAGCATCGTCGACTGTGTATTTCCAGCTGTCGGAGAAGTCTTTTCTGGCTTCATCCCAGTGCTGGCGTCCCATCACGGTGTGCCCGCTTATCATTTTCAGTCCCAGATCGTCAAGAACCTTTCTGAATTCCTGAGGTGTATAGCCGTAGAATTTCCTGTCGACATAGTTTGCATGTTCGACATATTCATAGCCCATTGCCGCAACTTGTTTGAGCGATCCGAGGGGATCTTTCCTCATTTCGTCGCGGACGCTGTAAAGCTGAACCCCGATTATACCCTTTTTTCTTTTTTTGGCTGCAAGCACCTCTCCGGGCATTACAGCAGCGGCTGCTATCAATGCCGCACCCGATTTAATGAATGTTCTCCTTGATGTGTTCATCTGTTGGCTTTGGATTATGGTTTGCCCCAAATTAAGCAAAAAATCCTGTTCAAACAGAATTCACAGGTATTCTTTTATCCTGAGCCAGTAAAGTTCTGTCATGGGACCCGATCCGTTCCATGCCTTGGATATTTTCTCGAGGTTTTCAGGGCTTTCAAGTGACGCGTAGTACATGAATACCTTTACTGACAGGTCAATGTCGTACATCTGTCCGAGGGTCAGACTGCTGCCTGTCCTTCTGTTGTAATCATCTATCCTGACCTGCCTGATCTGGAGTAATCCAACTGCGTTCTCCTCTTCGTTATAAGCAAGGGGATTGCCCAGGGTCTCGACCATTGCTGTAGCCTGAAGAAGCTTGAAATAAGGATTGATTGACTGCGGGGAGGGGATTGTAAATGTGTGATTTACGGGTGCAAAAAGACTGATGCAGACAAGGGAGAATGCTGCTACAAATAAGAATCTTTTGTAGCCCGTATCATCCCGACGGGCTTTAGTTCCGGAGCCTCTGTCTGATGTGGCTTTCAAAGGGTCCTGTATATTATGATATCTTTTCAAAAATTCCCGGTTTTGATTAGACAAACAACTCCTGCCGCAGGGATAATTCCGAAAAAGTATCTATCAGAAATATAGAACTTTTTCTCCTGATAATCATTAAGAAAGCAGGGCAAGTTATTAACAACCCGGTGTCTGGTTATATTTTTAGCGGCCATTGTAAAGAAGATAACAGTATCATTTCCATTTTGTTCATAAATCAGTAGGATTGATACAGTGCCGGATTAATGCGGTGTCAATTTGATTTTCTAAATTGCCGGCGTAAAATAAAGACAGTCATGCCAAAACGTGAAGATATAAGCAAGGTGCTGATAATTGGTTCCGGACCGATAATTATAGGCCAGGCCTGTGAGTTTGATTATTCGGGAACGCAGGCCTGCAAAGCGCTCCGCTCGCTGGGATACAAGATAGTCCTTGTCAACTCGAATCCGGCAACCATAATGACCGATCCGGGGATAGCCGATGCCACTTATGTGGAGCCTCTCGACGAATATGCCCTCACTGAGATAATCAAGAAAGAGCGACCAGATGCCCTTCTTCCAAACCTTGGCGGTCAGACAGGGCTGAACCTTTCATCGCTTCTTGCAAAAAAAGGTGTTCTGAAGAAATATGATGTAAAGGTTATCGGTGTCAACATTGACGCTATTGAGAGAGGTGAAGACAGGGTTGCCTTCAAGGAAACAATGAACCGGCTGGGTATTGAAATGCCGAAGAGCCAGGCCGTCAACACGGTTGAGGATGCCGAAAAAGTGGCTGCCTCGCTCGGATACCCGGTAGTTGTTCGTCCTGCCTATACAATGGGAGGAACCGGCGGCGGACTCGTTTATAATGTCGAAGAGCTTCGAACAATAGCAAGCAGGGGGCTTGCGGCAAGCATAGTAAACCAGGTCCTTATTGAAGAATCGGTTCTGGGATGGGAGGAACTCGAGCTGGAGGTTGTAAGGGATGCAAAGAACCACATGATAACTGTTTGCTTCATTGAGAATGTCGATCCTATGGGCGTTCACACAGGCGATTCATTCTGCACCGCCCCGATGCTCACAATAAGCCAGGAGTTGCAGAACAGGCTTCAGAAGTACTCATATGACATTGTTGAAGCCATAGAGGTCATAGGAGGAACAAATGTCCAGTTTGCACATGATCCGGCAACAGGCAGAGTTGTGGTTATAGAGATCAATCCGAGGACTTCCCGGTCGTCAGCCCTGGCATCAAAGGCTACCGGTTTCCCGATAGCTTTTATCTCATCGCTTCTTGCCGGCGGCCTCACCCTTGACGAAATACCTTACTGGCGCAACGGTACTCTCGATAAATACACACCTTCGGGCGATTATGTTGTCGTAAAGTTCCCGAGATGGGCTTTCGAAAAATTCGAAGGACTTGAAGACAAACTCGGGACTCAGATGCTGGCCGTTGGCGAGGTAATGAGTATAGGCAAAAACTACAAGGAGGCGCTTCAGAAGGCGGTCAGGTCTCTCGAGATAGGACGCTACGGGCTCGGATTCGCAAAGGACTTCAACAGAAAGACACTTGAGGAACTTATGAATATGCTCAATCACCCCTCGAGCGAGCGTCAGTTCATAATGTACGAGGCGCTGAGGAAAGGCGCTGACATAGAAGACCTCTTCAACAAGACCAGAATAAAGAAATGGTTCATTGAGCAGATGAAGGAGCTTGTTATACTGGAGGAGAAGATACTGGGCTACAAGGGGATGATGCTTCCCAACGATCTGCTTATAACGGCTAAGAAAAACGGTTTCGCCGACAGATACCTGTCAAAGCTTCTCGGGATAAATGAGAAAGTGATCAGGGCAAAACGAATTTCAATAGGCCTTACCGAAGCCTGGGAACCTGTTCCCGTCAGCGGAGTGCCTGATGCCTCTTATTACTTCTCGACATACAATGCTCCCGACATAGTTCCGGTAAGCAACAGGAAAAAGATAATGGTACTTGGAGGAGGTCCGAACCGGATCGGACAGGGCATCGAATTCGATTACTGCTGTGTTCATGCCGCCTTTGCAATCCGCGACGGAGGTTATGAATCGATAATGGTAAACTGTAATCCTGAAACGGTTTCGACTGATTACGACACGTCGGACAGGCTTTATTTCGAACCTCTCACGGCAGAAGATGTCCTCAGCATTTACGAAAAGGAGAAGCCTGAGGGTGTGATAGTCCAGTTCGGCGGCCAGACACCTTTGAATCTTGCCAGGGAACTGGCTGAAGCCGGTGTGAAGATACTCGGAACCACCCCCGACACAATCGATCTTGCAGAGGACCGCGACCGGTTCAGGCATGTAATAAACAAACTTGGCATTCCCCAGCCCGAATCGGGAATGGCAAGCAACCTGAACGAAGCCCTCAGCATCTCCGAAAGGATAGGTTACCCGCTTATGATACGGCCATCGTACGTGCTTGGAGGAAGGGCGATGAAAATCATCCTCGACGAGAAAATGCTCACTGAATATGTTGAAACTGCAATCGGAGTATCGCCCGATCGTCCGCTGCTTCTCGACAAATTCCTTGAAGATGCAATTGAATCGGAGGCTGATGCCATTTCGGACGGAACCGATGCATTCGTGCCGGCCGTCATGCAGCATATCGAGTATGCAGGTATCCACTCAGGCGACTCGGCCTGTGTGATCCCTCCGGTCGTCATTCCCAAGGAACATAAGAAGACAATTTACGATTACACCCGCAAAATTGCAATGGAGCTTAAGGTTGTAGGCCTGATGAATATCCAGTATGCAATCTATGAGGATACTGTTTACATTCTGGAGGCCAATCCCAGGGCTTCGCGCACCGTTCCCCTGGTGTCGAAGGTCTGCAATATCTCAATGCCCCGGATTGCCACCCAGATAATGCTGGGCCGGAAGCTTTCGGAATTCGGTCTGAAAAAAAGGAATATCAAGCACTACGGCGTCAAGGAAGCCGTATTCCCCTTCAACATGTTCCCGGCAATTGATCCTCTCCTTGGTCCTGAAATGAGATCGACGGGCGAGGTGCTTGGAATTGCAGACTCATACGGCATGGCATTTTTCAAATCGCAGGAAGCCACAATGTCACCGCTGCCGATAAATGGCAAAGTACTTATAACTATCGCCGACCGCGACAAGAACAGGATACTTCCGGCGGCAAGGAATTTCAGGGATATGGGATTCACAATCATTTCAACCGGAGGAACCAGGCAGTTCCTTATCGATAACGGCATCCCGACTGAGCTCATATTGAAAGTGCATCAGGGCAGACCGAATATAGTGGATGCAATCAAGAACAAGGAGATTGATCTTGTAATCAACACTCCTGCCGGCCGCCTGAGTGAGTATGATGATTCATATATAAGGAAAAACGCCATCCGGTACAAGGTGCCTTATATCACTACGACCTCAGCAGCCTTTTCTGCAACAGAAGGCATCAAGGCAAGGCAGAACGGGGAGTATAAGGTGAAATCGCTGCAGGAGTACCATTCTGAAATTGAAGAATGAGGCGTGAGGCGTGAGGCGTGAGGTTTCAACTTCGGTGGTCTATAGCCTTGCGTCTTGAGTCTTGCGTCTTCTTTCTTAATCCTGGAATAATATCTCTGTTCGAAACCTCCTGAACAGTGTCTCCTCATCTTCACCTTTTTTGATACCGGAGAGAAGGAGTTCGATCAGTTTGGCAATTGTCTTGTCGCTGAATCCGGCTTCTATTGCAAAACGTTTCAGAAGTTTTCTTTCACCTTCTGAAACAGACTCATCAGCAAGGATCATCTCAGCCACATTGAAAAGATGTTCGAACTTCTCCTGGAGAGGATAGGGAGGATCGTAGTGACTTGCTTCACTTTCAATCAGCTTGTCGATCTCCGGATCGGTGAGGCCGAATTTCCGTCCCTCCTTGTGAAGCAGCTCAAGCTCTTCCGGTTTAATCTTACCGTCAGCCCTTGATACCTGGATCAGATGGAGGTAATGCTCCTTGCTAACCCTTTTACCATTATCCTTAATGAAATCTGAGAAATTCATATTAATACGTTTAAAATTGCATCCGAAAAATAAACTGTCAAATATATCACTGAAATTTCAAATCCTGTGCTGTCCTACATCAACAAAAAATCAGAAAAATTGTTTCACCCTGTCGAGCCAGAAACTATTAAAACTTCCAGTGGGTTCCTCGAGGAGCCAGACTGAAGTTCCATATTCCCTCGAGAGCGGGTTTGAAATACTTCCGACTTTTGTAATCTTTCCGAATATCTGACCGACATCATCACCTATTTCACTGTTTATATACACTGCCGAAGTAATGTCAGGATTGAAAACAAGCGGTATCCAGTACCTGAAGCTTTCATTGAAACTGACTGCTTCGGGGAGCCCGAATTTTTTGCCGATAATAGTCACAGCGCCGGCATATCCATAGTTTTCACAGTAGATGAAAGCTGTGTTTTTATCTTCAATCATATCCCAGGCTTTGGCAGCTATCCCGGTCAGTTCCTCCCAGCCAAGCATGTCGGCGTAATCCTGCGGCAACGGATGTATCGATCCATCCTCGAACCTGCACAGGAAATCCATCCCATAGTCGTTGCTGAGTTTCCCGAAGTAGGAGGCGAGCTTGTCCTGTCCAAACAGTGGGATCCCGATCGGGAGGGAAGGTATTGTCAAAAGCACAAGCAGCAATATCAGGGTAATTCTCGAAAATGTCTTCTTCAGCGTCATCTCCCACGATACCGCCCCGGCCGCTATCAGGAATGGGAACACTCCCATTGTGTAATAGCTTTTACCCCGCATGAGCATAAGAGCCGCAATGACTATCACTACAGTTGTCCCCAGGAACCTGTACCTCCATGCCTTTCTGCCCAGGAACAGCCAGATCAGTCCTGCCACAGTTAAAACCGATGCCATCCCGGGAAATACGAGTTGTTCTGAAAGGAAAGCGCTCCTGTCGACATTTACAAGCTGAGTCCGTTCAAGCTCAGCCATGTGACTGATCACAGGAAGGCCATTAACAAACTGCCATATCAGGTTTGGAAGAAATACTATGAACCCGGCAAGCAATCCGATCCAGAATTTCCTCTTGATGAAGATATTCCTGTATTGAGTTATGGGAACCACAACGAGAAGCGCCAGAAGCAGCAGCCCCAGGAGGTATTTGTTCAGTAGTCCGGCCCCTGCAGTGATTCCCAGCAGTACAAGGTAGTTATCAGAAGAAGTGTTGATGTATCTTAACACAAGGTAGAAGATCAGAGTCCAGAACAATATGTCAGTATGAACAGGTTGAAACAGATTGAACGCCCTCAGGGCAAAAACAGCTATCAGAAATCCGGTCGCAGCAAGTATCCTTGCATATCCCGATCCTCCCATTTCCCTGGCTATACCTGCAACCAGAAAGACCATCAGCCCGCTCATAACAGCAGGAAATAACCTGACAGCAAATACAGTGTAACCGAATATATTCTGCATGAGAGCTGCGATCCAGCCAATCATGGGAGGGACTGTGGCATAGCCGGCAGCAGGGTGAAGTCCGAGTGAGAAATAAAGCAGCTCATCGCGGTGATATTCAAGATTATCAGAAACAATAAGATGAATGAGCACACTCGAAAGAGCAAGCAGAAAAATTACAATACCCGAATAGCCGTTTTTCGGATCATCTTTCATAACACCGGAATGCAAAGGATGGACAATACAACTGATTAATGGTCCGGGAAAGTTATAAAAGATTTTAATTGAATTGTAAAATGAAAGTTATATATTTCCCGCAGTATTTACATGTACCACAGGCGGAAGTTATTCCGGATTGTCGCTAAAATTTGACGCTATGAAGTTCAAGCCGATAAGTACCCTGGCAATTCTGACAATTCTTGTTTCAGTTTTTGCCATTAACAATACGCGGGCTCAGACTAGTCCCGCGGGCGATGATCTTGACAAGAAGGTCAGAAAATTTCTCACCGAGCATTCGCATTACTGGTTCGATATGAATATACCTGCTTCCGACGGGCAGCTTCTTTATGATCTCATAATAAAGGGAAATTACAAGTCGGCCCTTGAAATAGGCACTTCCACTGGTCATTCGGCCATCTGGATCGCATGGGCTCTGAGCAAGACCGGAGGCAGGCTGATCACGATAGAAATCAATGAGGACAGGTACAGAACAGCCCTTGAGAATTTCAGGGAAGTGGGACTGTCGGATTATATTGATGCCCGGCTTGCCGATGCTCACAAACTTGTAAAGGAGCTCAGGGGACCCTTTGATTTTGTGTTCAGCGATGCCGACAAGGACTGGTACAAGAATTATTTCATTGAGCTTGACCCTAAACTGACTGTGGGGGGATGCTTTGTAACCCATAATATAACTGAAAGAGGCCGAGGCGGCAACCGCGGTTACGGAGGGCCTGCAATCTATCTCGAATACGTAAGAAGCCTCGACAATTATGAAACGACGCTTAACAGCTCGGGCGGAGGAATGACAATCAGTTACAAAAGGTCAAAACAATAATCCTGTTAACATGGCGGAAGATAAACTGGAGAGAAAGCTGGGCCTTTTCCCTGCAACCAATATAGTTGTAGCCAATATGATCGGCGCCGGGATATTCACAACATCCGGTCTCCTGATGGCTGAGCTTCATAATCCGCTGCTTATGGTCATCCTGTGGGCAGTGGGAGGCGTCATTGCACTTTGCGGGGCGCTGTCGTATGGTGAACTTGGTGCGGCAATGCCGGGAGCAGGCGGTGAATACCTGTTCCTTTCCAGGCTGTACAGCCCGATCTATGGATTCCTGAGCGGATGGGTATCCTTCATTGTCGGTTTCTCAGCTCCGATAGCAGCCTCTGCCCTCGGATTCAGCGAATACTTCACAAGGGCGATACCGGGTCTCGGCGGCTGGCTTGATGCAAACGGCATAATGGGACTGGCAGTGACAAAGAAAACACTTGCGGTTTCAGTGATCCTCATCTTCACCTTTATCCATTACAGGGGAATAAAATACGGCGCACGCATCCAGAATGCCCTAACAATACTGAAGATCCTTCTTATTGTGATACTTCTTGCCGGGGGGTTTTCTTCCGGCAGGGGGGATTTTTCGAATTTCCAGAGTGTAAGATCAGTAGGATCGGGACTTGCCGGCTGGAAGACTGTGGGCCTTTCGCTGATGTGGATCATGTTCGCCTACAGCGGCTGGAACGCATCCACTTACCTTGGAGCCGAGATAAAGAACCCGAAACGAAACCTCCCCGGATCACTCATCTACGGAACGCTTATAGTAATGGTTCTGTATATCGGCATAAACATCCTTTATGTTTACGGGATAGATCCCGAATCGATGAAAGGAGTCATATCTGTCGGCGGACTTGCAATGGGTAACCTGTTCGGGAAATCGGCCGAGATACTGTTCTCGGTTCTGATCGCCTTTGCGCTTTTCTCCTCTCTCAGCGCTTTCATTATAATCGGTCCGAGGGTTTACTACTCGATGGCAAAGGACGGGCTCTTCTTCAAGTCGGCCTCCAAAATTCACAAAAGGTTTCAGGTGCCCTCCAATTCAATATTGATGCAGGCTCTCATTGCAGTCGTACTGGTTCTCTCCGGAACATTCGAACAGGTACTTACCTACATGGGCTTCGCATTGGGTATCTTCCCGGTTCTCTCGGTAATCGGAATCTGGAAACTGAGGAAAACGCACCCCGAAGCCTTAAAAGTGAAAGGCTTCCCGATCCCTCAGATTATCTATATTACAGCCGGGTTAATGATCCTGGGGCTTTCATTTATGCAAAGTCCGCTTGAATCGTCGATTGCCATCCTGACAGTCGTTGTAGGCATCCCTGCTTACTATTTCTTCAAGAGGAGTTCGGGCCTTGAAAAGGAAAAGCCGCCACTTAACTGAGGCCTGTCATCCGGGAATTCCTGCCAGATCGCGTATCACAACCGATGCGCAGGCGATCCCGAAAGCGGCAGGCATATACGACATGGTTCCCACCACCGATGCCTTGTTCCTTTCGCCGTCCACCCGTTCGACCCTGCTCTTGTCGACCGGTTCGGGTGAATAGACAGCTGTAATGCCTCCGCGGACTCCCAGCCTGTGAAGCCGTTTCCTGAGTATCCTGGCCAGTGGACAACTATTGGTTTCTGAAATGTCGCTTATTGAGATGTTCAGCGGATCGAATTTTCCGCCCGCACCCATTGAGCTCACAACAGGTATTTTCTTAATCACTGAATAATGAATCAGGAACAGCTTGGGCGACAGAGTGTCGATCGCATCAACAACATAGCTGAAACCCCTGTCGACGATCTCAGTTATCTTCTCGTCCTTGATGTACTCATCAATTACAGTGAGATCGAGGTCAGGATTGATATCCTTCAGCCTTTCGGCCATAACTCCGGCTTTTGACTTACCCTCGGTGCTGCTGAGAGCCGGGAGCTGCCGGTTCCTGTTTGTGGCATTAACAATGTCGCCGTCGACTATTGTCATCTTCCCTACTCCTGCCCTGCAGATCATCTCGGCAGCCCACGACCCGACACCGCCGAGTCCGACTACAAGCACATCAGCAGATTTCAGCCTGAGGATCCCCTCAGGCCCTATAAGCATTTGAGTCCGTGACAACCAGCTGGTCATAAGCTCATTAAAA
>CAZKTX010000049.1:2123-4323 GCA_964555805.1 uncultured Rikenellaceae bacterium | reverse complement strand
TGTTATAACATACGTTTTTTCATAAAAAGTCCCCGGTAATTGGCTGAAATCTGTTCCTTAAGCTTATCGACGCTCAGCCCGAGGTCAGCTGAAACCTTATTGTATATATCCCTTATATCGGTTGCAGCTCCATCGGTCTCGAGGAAAATCCTTTCGGGCGGCAATGACCTAATCAGTTCGGATGATTCCTGTCTGACAACAAAGTCGAACCAGAAAGAGATGTACATATCGCGTCTGACAAGCTGGAGTGCAAGATCTTTCTTTCCCCTGAAACCATGGACGAGCCAGGGAGTCTCAGGTTTCAGGTCGCGGTGGGATTCCTGAAGTTCATTCCATGCTTTAACACAATGGATAACAAGGGGTTTCCCAAATTCTACCGAAATCCTAACCTGTTCAGCAAAAACAGCAAGCTGGATTTCATGTGACGGACCTCTGAGCCTGTCAAATCCGGCCTCTCCGAAAGCAATCAGTTTCGGATTGGAAGCAATTCCACGGATATAGGCAAGCATAGTTTCGCTGTTATTTTCCTCGAGGTACCAGGGATGGATACCTGCTGTAAAAACAGGTGCGCTTATCTTCCCGGGATCCCGGTTTTCGTGGGCCATCAGGTTTTCCACGGCAAAGACACCCGGAACGGGCCTGGAATCGTGAGTGTGGATATCGATGTAATCGTCTGGCCGGGGATAACTCATTTACTTTTTACCGATTAACGACAAACCCTTATCTATCCTTGCAATTGTCTCACCCTTTCCTATCCAGCTTATTATGTCGAACATATGAGGCCCGCGCAGGGCTCCGACAATTACAAGCCGGAACGGATTCATTACTGCACCCATATTATATCCTCGGCTTTCGATCCACGATTTCACAGCCGGTTCGGCCGATTGAGGCGAAAAATCAGCAAGTCCCTGAAGCACTCCCTTCAGTTCTTCAAGAATGGTTCCCGTGTTTTCCTGCCATCTCTTTTTTATAGCCTCCTGGTCGTACTCATCCGGCGCTTTAAAAAAGAAATCGGTCTGGGCCCAGAAATCCTTCACGAAACTTGCCCTCTCCTTTACTAGTCCGACAAGTATTTCAAGACGGAAAATATCGATATGGAATCCTTTTTCCCTGAGGAATTCCCTGAATTCAATTGCAAGCTGGTTGTTGGATTTTTGCTGAAGATACTGGTGATTGAACCATTTAGCCTTTTCGGGATCAAACCTCGAACCTGATTTCCCCACCCTCTCAATTGAAAATGATTCAATCAGCTCCTTCATAGAGAATATCTCCTGTTCCGTGCCCGGATTCCATCCGAGAAGCGCTATCATATTCACAAAAGCATCGGGGTAATATCCCTCTTCGCGGTATCCCTTTGCAGTTTCGCCGTAAGGCCAGAAGAGAGGGAACACCGGGAATCCCATCCTGTCGCCGTCGCGCTTGCTGAGCTTTCCCTTGCCGTCGGGTTTTAGAAGAAGCGGAAGATGGGCAAACAGAGGGGCTTCCCAGCCGAAAGCCCTGTACAGCAGAACATGAAGCGGCAGCGACGGAAGCCATTCCTCTCCCCTTATTACATGACTGATTTTCATCAGGTGGTCATCGACAAGATGAGCAAGATGATATGTGGGCATGCCGTCGGATTTAAACAGGACCTTATCGTCGAGTGTTGAAGAGTTTACAACTATATGCCCCCTTATAAGATCATCAAACTCCACCTCTTCATCCACCGGCATTTTAAACCGGATAACATAAGGTTCTCCACGGTCGAGCCTTGCATTCCATTCTACAGCATCGAGCGACAACGAGTTGGCCAGGCTGCCACGTAAAGCGGAATTGTAAATAAACGTATTCCCGTTCTTCTCAGCCTCCACCCTGAGTGCCTCAAGCTCTTCAGGAGTATCGAATGCGTAATAAGCATGTCCTTTATCAACAAGTATATCGGCATACTTTCTGTAAATATCCTTTCTGTTGCTCTGCCTGTAAGGTCCGTACTCACCGCCTTCCCTTATACCTTCGTCAACAACAATTCCGCACCACCTCAGCGATTCCATAATATACTCCTCGGCACCCTCCACATATCGCGTCTGATCGGTGTCCTCGATCCTCAGAAGGAACTTCCCGTTATACTTCTTCGCAAAAAGATAGTTATAGAGAGCGGTCCTCACTCCTCCAATGTGCAGCGGTCCTGTCGGACTTGGTGCAAATCTTACTCTTACCTGCG
>CAZKTX010000049.1:0-2023 GCA_964555805.1 uncultured Rikenellaceae bacterium | reverse complement strand
CAAAGATAGATAAAACAAGGCATTATTGTTCCTGCCTGGTCCGCAATTTGAGTAAGCTGTGCCAGTCTGGTGACAATAATCATGAGCATGCTGAACGGAAATATATTAATTTAGTAGCCTAAAACCGGCATTCATTATGAAGATGAAAGCTCTTGTAAAGGCGAAGGCTGAGAAGGGGATATGGATGGAGGATGTTCCTGTTCCCGAACCCGGCCTTAACGATGTGATAATAAAGATAAAGAAAACCGCTATATGCGGGACTGACCTCCACATCTACAAATGGGATCCCTGGGCCCGGAAGACTATAAAGGTGCCGATGGTTATCGGACACGAGTACATGGGCTATATTGAGAAGACCGGCGCAGGTGTCAAGAATCTGAAACCCGGCGACAGGGTGACCGGCGAGGGTCATCTTGCATGCGGGCATTGCAGGAATTGCCGACGGGGAAAAGAACATGTATGTGAAAACACAATTGGCATTGGCGTCAATATCGATGGCGCTTTTGCGGAATACCTGAAGCTGCCTTCTCTGAATGTCGTGCCGCTCGATCCAAGGATACCCGACGACTGGGCAGCTATAATGGATCCCTTCGGAAATGCAACCCATACTGCTTTGTCCTTCCCGCTTCTTGGTGAAGATGTACTTGTCACGGGAGCCGGCCTTATCGGAAGCATGGCGATAGCAATTGCAAAGTATGCCGGGGCCAGATTCATTGTGGCGAGCGACCTTAGCGATTATCGCCTCGAAATTGCCAGAAATATGGGCGCCACGCTTACAGTCAATCCCATGAAAGGAGAAAAGATAGCCGATGCAGTCAGGAAACTGGGGATGAGAGGCTTCGATGTCGGCCTTGAAATGTCGGGATCGCCGAAAGCCTTCATCGAGATGATAGAAAGCATGTACAATGGCTCGAGTATCTCATTGCTTGGTATCCTCCCTTCGAATTTCGAGGTACCATGGAGCGATATAATATTCAAGGCAATTACCCTGAAGGGGATTTACGGAAGGGAAATGTGGGAAACCTGGTACAAAATGGAACAGATGATAATAGGAGGAATCGACCTCAACCCGGTAATCACCCACAGGTTCAGCATCGACGAATTTCAGAAGGGTTTTGATGTGATGGAAAGCGGTAACTGCGGCAAGGTGATACTTAACTGGGAGTAGACCCAAAAAAACCTGTGGGACTTGACCCCGGTTGACCCCCAAAAAAACCTGTGGGACTTGACCCCGGTTGACCCCCAAACCCCCTAAAGGGGGCTTAAAGAAGGAGCGCTGAGACTGGCAGTTTGTAGTAAATAAAGGCATGAGGCGTGAGGAAGACAAAGAGACTGAGAGACGAAATGACTTAGAGACTTTTGATACGGGACTTCTTTAACTCCGTGTTAATCCGTTCTTTACTCCGTGTTACTCCGTGGTTAAGAAACCCAGCAACAAGCAACAAGCAACAAGCAATTAGCAACCAGCACAAAAGAAGGGGGCTTACCCCCTAACCCCTAAAGGGGGCCTTAAGAAACTAAACAGACAATATTATGTATAAGGATTATCAGGAACATCTCGTTAAGGTTCTGTCTGAGATCAGGGAAGCCGGTCTCTATAAGAATGAAAGAATTATCGTATCGCCTCAGGGAGCCGAGATTACACTCGACACCGGGCAGAAAGTGCTCAACTTCTGCGCCAACAACTACCTTGGACTGTCAGCGAACAGCAAACTTGTCGAGGCAGCAAAAAACGCTCTCGACACCCATGGTTACGGTATGTCGTCGGTGCGGTTCATCTGCGGTACGGGCGACCTTCACAAGGAGCTTGAGCAAAAGCTGGCTGAGTTTTTCGGGACAGAAGACACAATTCTGTATGCAGCCTGCTTCGATGCAAATGGTGGAGTGTTTGAACCCCTACTCACCGAAGAGGATGCGATTATTTCAGATTCCCTTAATCACGCCTCTATAATCGACGGCGTGCGTCTATGCAAGGCTCAGCGTTACAGGTATGCAAATGCCGACATGAGCGACCTGGAGGAGA
>CAZKTX010000048.1:0-18320 GCA_964555805.1 uncultured Rikenellaceae bacterium | reverse complement strand
CCTGGTCACATTCGTTCAGGCATGTCAATTCCAAGCAGCCACATGCCTGAAAACAATACCCGGCTCGTGACCTTTGAGAGCAGCAGTCTGAAATTCCGCAGTGAAGGATCTTCTTCCCCCAGAATTGAATAATCGTGATAAAACTGGTTGAATTCCCTTGAAAGGTCGTAACAGTAGTTTGCAATCAACGCGGGTGAATATGTCTCAGCTGCTTCAGTCACGATGTCGGAATATTTCCTGAGAAGTCTGACAAGATCAATTTCCTTTGGTCCCGGATTGGCTGACCTGATTCCGGAAGGATCAGGTGCAATGCCCGTTTGTTCAGCCTTACGGAATACTGATTTAATCCTGGCGTAAGTGTACTGGATAAAGGGCCCTGTGTTCCCGTTGAAGTCGATCGATTCGGCAGGATTGAAAGTCATGTTCTTGTGAGGATCGACTTTCAGAATGAAGTACTTGAGGGCCCCCAGTCCTATCTTCATAAAGATATCCTCCTTTTCATCCCCGCTGAATTCAGAAAGTTTTCCGAGTTCCATCGACACGCTCCTGGCTGTCTCTTTCATCTCTATAACAAGATCATCTGCATCCACGACTGTACCTTCGCGCGACTTCATCCTGCCTTCAGGCAGTTCGACCATGCCATATGAGTAATGCAACAACCCGTCGGCCCAGGTATAGCCGATCTTTTTCATAAGCGCCCTCAGTACCTGGAAATGATAATTTTGCTCATTACCAACAACATAAAGAGTCTTATCGAAGTGAAAATCGTTCTGCCTTGCCACTGCCGTACCAAGGTCCTGTGTCATATAGACAGCAGTACCATCGGACCTGAGCAGCAGTTTATGGTCGAGTCCCTGGTCGGTCAGATCGACCCAGATTGAATTATCATCGTGCTTGTATAGTACATTATTTTTCAGTCCTTCAAGAACTATTTCCCGCCCGGTAAGATATGTCTCTGATTCATAGTATATCTTATCAAAATCAACGCCCAGCAATTTATAGGTCTCGTCGAATCCCCTGTAAACCCAGGAGTTCATCATCTTCCACAATTCAACCACTTCCCTGTCGCCGTTCTCCCATTTCAGAAGCATTTCCCTGGCTTCTGCCATCAGGGGAGCAGAGTTTCTTGCCTCGGTTTCGTTCATTCCGCTGCCGATAAGTTCTTCAGCCTGTTTCCTGTACTCCTGTTCGAACATCACGTAGTATTTTCCGACAAGGTGATCGCCCTTCATTCCTGATGATTCAGGAGTTTCGCCTCCCGAGTACTTAAGCCAGGCAAGCATCGATTTGCAGATATGGATACCGCGGTCGTTTACAATATTTGTCTTAACGACCCGGTGGCCGCAGGAGGATAGTATCCTGTAAAGCGAAAATCCCAGCAGGTTATTCCTTATATGTCCGAGATGAAGCGGCTTATTTGTATTAGGGGAAGAATATTCAACAAGAATTGTCTCCGGTTTCGCTGACCGGCATTTTGCATGAAGGTCATCTGCCGTGGCAAGTCCTGCAAAATATTCAACCCACCATCTGTCGGAGATCTCTATATTAAGGAATCCTTTGATTACGTTAAATCCGGATACATATGGCAGGTTATTCTGAAGAAAATTGCCTATTGCTGTTCCCGTATTTTCCGGAGTGTTCTTTGAATACCTCAGAAGAGGAAAAACAACAAGCGTGAAATCGCCCCTGAATTCTTTCCGTGTCTCCTGTATCTGAATAAGATTATCCGGGACCTCACTGTTGTAAAGCACTCTGACGGCTTCGATTATTTTGTTCCTGAGATGAATTTCCATTGCAGTTTAAGAAATTACGCCTGCAAATATAGCAATTTAATGAAATCCACGAATAAAGAGCATCAGCGTGCATTATGGGCATTGGTTTTATCAGGCGCATTGCATGTTTTATATCAACGAATGCTTTTATTTGACTATTGACCGTTTCTTTTTGATAAAAATTTCATATCGTAAAAAAAGATGTTATACTTTTGAAGTAGGTCATTAGGAAATATAAAAAAGGAAAAAACGATCCTGCCATGAAGGAGCTTAAGAACTTATTTGTTGAACAGACAGACAAAACCCCGCTTATAGATTTCAACTATCTGAACGGGGAAATGATTCTCTCGGGGAAGTCGATTCCCATTAATGCTCCCAGGATATTTGAACCTCTTCTTGAATGGGTCAATGAATACGTCAAAAATCCACGGCAGAACACAAATTTACGCTTAAATCTCGAATATTTCAATACGGCATCGTCAATATGGCTCGCCAAAATTGTAAAAGCTCTTTCAGGCATCAGCAAACCTGAATGCGTCCTTTTCCTTCATATATATTTCCCGATCGAGGACTTTGATGATATTGATGACATAAAGGATGATCTAAGTCCTGTAATTGATGTCGTGAGTGCAGCTACTGTTAGTGTGGGACTTAAAATCTACGGTACCGATGAATCGGGAAAGGTACTGAAGGAGTCAATGATATTTATATAGAAAAGCCTGTTCAATTTCCTCCTGTCAGCTTCTGTTTCTGAATTATTTGCCATAACTTTATTACGGTAAACCAATTGCTTTGCACCATGCGAAAGCTTGTGATTGCAGCGGCATTAATATTCATTGTTATGGATTCATCGTCCCAGCAGAGGTCATCAGACAGACAGCCTGTTGCGGCAGGCAGATTTTACCCGGCTTCAGGGGAAACACTTGCCGGAGATATTGCAGAGTTGTTCGAAACCTGTGTAAAGATACAGGTTCCTGATGGAAAGGTCAGGGCAATCATAAGCCCGCACGCCGGCTATGTATATTCCGGGAAGGTTGCCGCATCAGCTTTCTCAACAATCGAACGAACAGCTTCATACAAAAACATCTTCCTTATAGGATCCAGCCATGTTATGGCCTTTGCGGGAGCTTCAACCTACAACACCGGCGATTTTATAACTCCTCTTGGCAGAGCAGTTGTAAACAGGGAAATAGCAAACAAACTGAAGGAAAACAAGCTTTTCAGTTTCCCGGTCGATGCTCATAAACAGGAACACAGCCTCGAGGTTCAGGTTCCCTTAATCCAGTACTGGTTCAGCAATGAGCCTGAACTTGTTCCGATCATTATCGGAACGAACAAAACAGACGAAATAAAGAAGATCGCTGAAATACTAAGGCCATGGTTCACACCCGAAAACCTGTTCATTATAAGCAGCGATTTTTCTCACTATCCTTCATACAAAACGGCAAATACAGTCGACAGGTCGACAGCCGATGCAATTGTTGAGGGCGACCCTGAAAAGTTTCTGAAAACACTCCGGAAATATTCCCGGACTGATGATCCGGGGCTTGTAACAAGCATGTGCGGATGGACGTCGGGACTGCTTTTGCTTTACCTGGCCGAAGGGAACACCAATCTTCAATTCAGGAAGATTGATTACTGCAACTCAGGCGATTCAAAGTTCGGCGACAAGGAAGGTGTAGTGGGTTACAATGCAATCGGTTTATTTGAAAAACCGAACACCGGCAAAACTGCAGAGAGACTATCGGACGAGATCAGGTTCACTGCAAATGAAAAAGCCCGTCTTATTTCGCTCGCACGTAATAATATAAGGTCGCTTCTTTATGATGGTAAAAGGATAGCAGTCGACAAGGAAAAACTGCCTGAAATATTTAAAAAACCTTTGGGAGCATTTGTTACCCTTAAGATAAACGGCAGCTTAAGGGGATGTATCGGAAGATTCATCTCCTCTGAACCGCTGTACGAAGTTGTGCTGGAGTCGTCACAGTCGTCGGCTTTCGACGATTCCCGGTTTACACCCCTTACAAAAGATGAATTTGCCAGAACGGACCTCGAGATCACAGTTCTCGGACCAATGAGGAAGATAGAAAACATAAATGAGATAGAACTTGGCCGGCATGGGATATATATCAGGAAGGATTACCGGTCGGGGACTATGCTGCCCCAGGTTGCCACGGAGAATAAATGGACTGTTGAACAATTCCTGGGATATACCTCCCGCGACAAGGCTGGTATAGGATGGGATGGATGGAAAAATGCCGAAATATTTATTTACGAAGGCATTGTGATTGAGGAAGATGAGAAGTGATCATGAAAGAAGAATTTCCTTCTGAAAAATTTCACACGGGCACAGCCCTTTTCATAACAGGTTTCATAAGTTCCTCCGTTCAGCTCCTGATGCTCAGGGAGATGTTGAACATCACCGGAGGTTATGAACTGATTGCAGGCTCATTTCTGTGCTCCTGGCTCATCGGTTCCGCCCTGGGCTCAGCGCTTGCAAGAGGTTTAACCGTTTCGGGTATCGGAAAAATCAGCCTTTTATTCACAACCGGTCCGCTTTTATCCATAATCCTGATGCTTTCGCTGACCAGGCTGATCCTGAGTCCGGGAGAGACCCCCTCATTTCCGGCTGGTCTTATCTTCACATTCACGGCGCTTCTCCCCTTCTGCCTTTTATCGGGTTTTACATTCATAAAGTTTACTGAAGCAGGAAAGACAACCGGGCAGACCCCGGGCATTTCCTTTTCGGTTGAGACGGCTGGCGGAATCCTTGCCGGCATAGTGATTTCTGTCATAGGTGCAGGTATCCTGAACACATATCAGGCCCTTCTTATCATTACATTTATGGGCATAACCTGGTCGCTGCTTACATTCTTCATCAAAAACAGAACTGAAAAACTGGTTCTGAAAACCGGGGTTATACTGCTTATCTCAATTCTGATATTGTTTCCTCCGGATTTCTTCTTCAGACAGATTTTGCTGAAGAATGTAAAGGTTACGGAAACCTTTGATACCCCATACGGAAATATAACACGTGGTGAATATAAGGGTGAGGCAAGCACTTATTACAACCAGAGGCTGATCACGTATGGCAGTGATATCGCAGAAAGCGAGGAGGATATACACTATGGAATGCTGCAGACAAAAAATCCGGCTACTGTCCTGATTATATCAGGGTCAGCGAAATCGAGGATTAATGAGATATCCAAGTACGATATTAGAGAATTGGTCTATGTTGAACGCGATCCTGCGCTGTCGTCCTGTATTGAAACCGGTACAGGGAATGAGAAAGTTTTGCTGACTGTTATAAACGATGATGCCTTAAGTTACATAAGGGAAACCCCTGTCAGATTCGATGCTGTAATTATGCTTCTCCCCCCTCCTTCTTCTCTTTCACTCAACAGATATTACACTTTTGAATTCTTCGGTTCGGTTAAAAAGATCATGAATGAGGGAGCGGTCTTTTCCTGTTCCCCCGGAATAAATCCAAATTACTTCAACAGGGAAGCCGTCAGACTTTATTCATCGGTTTACAACAGCATGAAGGCAGTATTCGGAAATGTTGTGCCTGTTGGGGGCAACAAGCTTTACTTTATTGCTTCCGACAACGAAATTTCAACTTCCTTCTGCAGGCTGACTGACGAAAAAGAACTGCTTAACTCCTATGTCTGTTCCGATTATCTCTCCGACGATTTAGTAACTGCCAGGTCGGAAGAGATCACTGCGCTTATGGACAGTACTGTAAAGACAAACAGATCGGCGGTTCCTGCAGCAACATTTTATTATCAGTCATTTCTTCTAAGCATGGACACCGGTGCGAAGATACCTGCAATAGTTCTATTGACAGGACTCTTCGCAATGTCGCTTTTAAACTTCAGGAAGGCGACCGGACTGATGTATTTCAGTGCATTAGCCCTTGCAGGATACGAAATAATCCTTCTGCTGATGCTTCAGCTTACCCTGGGCAACATGTATCAGGCAACCGGGCTTATTATTGCCGGGCTGATGGCGGGTCTTGCAACAGGTACGGGGAGCAGGAGGTTGTTTCATAAAGGAAGGCACATGGCAATGAGAACAATAATACTTGCTATGCTGTACACAATCTCAGGTCTGTTTTGCGGGAGTATCCCTGATATCACACTGAAGCCGGTAGTCACAGGGCTGTTGATCCTGATGGGATTTTTACCGGCAGTAATAACTGGCAGTTTCTACAGGGACCTCACTTCAGCAGGAAGCAATTGTCAGAATCCGTCACAGGTTTACAGTTCTGATCTGTCAGGATCAGCAATCGGCTTCCTTGCATTCTCAGGCATGGCTGTTCCCTTGCTTGGAATAAGCATCTCGTTGTTTATACTGCCTTTGCTGGCAGCCACAGGGTTTCTGTTTTACCTGGCATCCGGAAACCGCTAGTTTTTCGTATTTTTGGGTTTGCAACTCCATTTTCAATGGAACACAGAGAGATTAAGATCAGCAAAAGAAAATTCATCAGGCAGTGTGCAGCATTGTCTGCCGGGATGTTGTGTCTTCCGGGTCAAGGATTGCTGGCTGAGACTGCGGCAGAAGACCAGAATTCGTTCAGAAGGGAGGCAATGTTCCAGGAGAAGACGCCCCGCGGGATTATGTGCCGTATCTGTCCAAATGAGTGTGTGCTGAAAGAAGGTGAACTAAGCCAGTGCAGAAACAGGAAAGTAACCAGGTCGGTCCTTTATACTCTGGCCTACGGGAATCCATGTTCTGTGAATGTTGACCCGATTGAAAAGAAGCCGTTGTATCATTTTTTACCGGGCACACGTGCTTTTTCGATAGCAACTGCAGGGTGCAACCTTGCATGCCTTAATTGCCAGAACTGGACAATATCGCAGACTGGACCCGACAAGACAAGGAATGTAAGCCTTATGCCCGACAAGGTAGTATCAGAGTGTATATCAAAGAATTGCAGTTCGATAGCTTTCACATACTCCGAACCCGTTACATTTTACGAATATGCCTTTGATACGGCTTTTCTTGCAAAGCAGGCCGGGATCAGGAATATATTCAAATCAAACGGCTATATCAATCCGGAGCCATTAAGAAAGCTCTGCACAGTTATTGATGCCGCCAATATCGATCTCAAATCGTTCAATGACAGCACCTACCTTCGCCTCTCAGGCGGGAAACTTCAACCGGTTCTCGATTCACTCAGAATTTATCGTGACATGGGAGTCTGGCTTGAGATCACAAATCTGGTTGTGCCGGGCTGGACCGACGACATGGATGAGATAAGAAAGATGTGCAACTGGCTTGCAAAAAACGGATTCAGGAACACTCCGATTCATTTCAGCAGGTTTCATCCAACATACAAGCTTGAGCAGCTCCCTCCCACTCCGGTGGAGGTACTCAACGCCGCTGTAAAAACAGCCAGGGATGAAGGGTTGCAATATGTCTATACCGGCAATGTTCCAGGGGTTGAGTTGTCAAACACAAAGTGTCCGGACTGCGGGACCGAACTCATAATCAGGCAGGGGTACCGTATTGCCGCCAACACCCTTGCCGGAAAGCAATGCAGCAAATGCGGAAAGGTGATTGACGGTATCTGGAGCTAAATCATATATAACAGATGAATCAGGCAGAAGCAAAGGAGCGCATCGAAATGCTGCGCAGGGAGATTGAAGAGCAAAACAGAAACTATTATGTTTTAAATCAACCAGTTATTTCGGATTTCGAGTATGACCTTCTTATAAATGAGCTGGAAGCACTTGAGAAGAAGTACCCGGAATTAGCAAACACTGCCTCTCCAACCCAAAAGGTAGGAAGTGATAGTGTAAAAGAATTCAGGCAATACGAGCACAAATACCCGATGCTGTCGCTTGGGAACACGTATAATTTCGATGAGCTTCGCGACTTTGATGCCAGGCTCCGGAAATCGGTCACGGGGGATGTTGAATATGTATGCGAACTCAAATTCGACGGAGCATCAATCAGCATTACATATATTAACGGAACGATGTCAACTGCCCTTACCCGAGGCGACGGAACCAAAGGCGATGATGTCTCGGCAAATGTAAGGACTATCAGCAGCATACCGGCAGCTGTAAGAGGTTCAGAAGTTCCCGGGGAGTTCATAGTGAGGGGTGAGATACTTCTGCCAAGAGCTGAGTTCAACCGGCTCAACGAGGAGAGGGAAAAAGAAGGACTGAACCTGTTTGCCAATCCTCGCAATGCGGCAGCTGGAACACTCAAGACGCTCGATTCGTCAGTTGTTGCCTCCCGTAACCTCGATTGCATGTTTTATTTTCTTCTTGGAGACGAACTTCCGTTCAATACTCATCACGAGAACCTGAAGGCTGCAGCCGGCTGGGGCTTCAAGACTGACTCAAACACTCAGGTTTGCCGGAGCATTGATGAAGTTATCCAATTCATTACAATGTGGGAGGAAAAAAGGGAGCATCTGCCTTACGACACCGACGGAGTTGTAATAAAGGTGAATTCAATCGATCAACAGGCTGAGGCAGGATACACTGCCAAATCGCCAAGGTGGGCAATTGCATACAAGTACAAAGCTGAACAGGCTCTGACAAGGCTTGTGTCGGTTTCATACCAGGTGGGACGAACAGGCACGGTGACACCTGTTGCCAACCTTGACCCCGTCCAACTGGCCGGAACCACAGTTAAGAGGGCATCACTTCACAATGCCGATCAGATATTCCTGCTCGATCTTCATGTAAACGATATGGTTTATGTTGAAAAAGGAGGTGAAATCATTCCTAAAATCGTTGGTGTGGACAGCTCGGTGCGAGACGAATCGACAATGAGGATAGAGTTTATTGATAAATGTCCGGAATGCGGAACCGGGCTGGTGCGCAACGAAGGTGAAGCCAATCACTATTGTCCCAACTATCTTCATTGTCCGCCTCAGATAAAAGGAAAAATCGAACACTTCATAGGCAGGAAGGCGATGAATATCGACGGGCTCGGAGAAGAGACTGTCGATTTGCTGTTCAGCCGGGGACTTATCAGGACTGTTGCGGATCTTTACGATCTCAGGGCTGAACAACTTGTGCCGCTCGAAAGGATGGGCGAAAAATCAGCAGCCAGAATAATATCGAGCATAAAAGGATCGGTCAGCGTGCCATATAACAGAGTAGTATTTGCACTGGGAATAAGGCACGTAGGTGAGACTGTGGCAAAGACGCTGGCCTCGGAATTCCCTTCAATTGAGCATCTTATGTCGGCCGATATTGAACTGCTGACTGCAGTTAATGAAATTGGTCCAAGGATAGCTTCAAGCATCAAAGCCTGGTTTGCCGATCCGGAGAACATTGAAATTATAAACCGTTTAAGGGCCGCAGGAATAAAAATGACCGGCGAGGCTAAAAGCCCTGGTAAGGGAGATGCGCTGAAAGGAAAAACAGTTGTTATATCAGGTGTTTTCACAAAGCATACAAGGGATGAATATAAGGATCTTATCGAACGGAATGGAGGAAAGAATTCCTCATCGATATCCGCAAACACCTCATTTATACTTGCCGGAGACAATATGGGGCCCTCAAAAAGGGAAAAGGCCGGAGAGCTGGGAATTAAAATCATCGGGGAGGATGAATTTCTGCTTATGACCGGAGAATTTTAGCCACGCCACATTGTTTTCATTTATAAAAAACTGTTAGGTTTGCACAATGGAATTATTCAGTAACCTTCGGATCAGAATCGGGAAATCGAGGCTGGCAGGCAGAATGGCCAGGATCAGGAGGAAACCTCTATATATCAACTTCTTCCATATCAAAACCATCGGAATAATATGGGACGCTTCGAGGCCCGATGACTTTACTGTCCTTACAAGGTTTCACCAAAAAATGGCTGAGCAGAACAAGGATGTGAGGATTCTTGGATATTTTCCGGGGAAAGAATTACCCGACCGTTACACTGCGATTAGATACTTCACATGTATCAAAAAGAAAGAATTGAATTTTTTCTATTGTCCGGTTCATCAGGATGTGGAATCTTTCTTGAGTACAAAATTTGATTTGCTCATCGATATCAATTTCATGAACCTCTTTCCTCTTTTCTATGCCAGTTCACTCTCGCAGGCAGGAATAAAGGTGGGGCTTTCAGGTGAGAACCCCGAGACGTCTCCATTCGACCTGATGATATCGATGAAGAGCCCGGTAAATACAGAAAAGTACCTTGATCAGGTTCTGTATTACCTCGACATGATCAATTCCGAATCAGCCAGGAAAGCAGTATAATTATTTAAATAATGAAAAAACTAAAAGGAACAGGAGTTGCAATAGTTACGCCGTTTAAAAGTGATTCGAGCATCGATTTTGCCGCCCTGGGGCGTGTCATAAACCATGTTATATCCGGAGGAGTCAATTATATAGTTGTACTGGGCACCACAGGAGAAACACCCACCCTCTCGAAGGATGAAAAACAGGCTGTCATGTCGTATGTAGTTGAATATGTTG
This sequence comes from uncultured Rikenellaceae bacterium, assembly GCA_964555805.1. GTDB lineage: Bacteria > Bacteroidota > Bacteroidia > Bacteroidales > VadinHA17 > LD21. Next base: position 8,107 of record CAZKTX010000048.1, on the reverse strand, counting down.
ATGGCCGGGTCCCTCTTATTGTGGGTATCGGAGGCAACAACACCCAGGAGGTTGCCAACAGTATAAGGCAGGCGGATCTCACGGGCATCGATGGTGTCCTTTCGGTAGCTCCATACTACAACAAGCCAACGCAGCGGGGGTTGTTCCAGCACTTCAAGGCTATTGCAACATGGTGTCCTGTTCCGATTATAGTATACAATGTCCCGGGTCGTACGGGCTGCAATATTACTGCGGAAACCTGTCTTGAGCTGGCTCACAATTGTGAGAACATCACAGGGGTGAAGGAGGCCAGTGGGGATATCGGTCAGATAATGAAAATAATAAAGAGCAAACCTGAAAACTTCGATGTAATTTCCGGTGATGACATGTTTACAATTCCTGTTATTGCTGCCGGAGGTTCAGGTGTCATTTCAGTTCTTGCAAACGCTTTTCCCGCTGCCTGTTCGGAGCTTGTCAGCCACACTTTGAGAAACAATCTTAAATCGGCGAGAGAGATTCAGTTTCGTTATCTGGAGATGATAGACCTGCTTTTTACCGAAGGCAATCCGGCTGGCATCAAAGCAATGCTCAGCGTGCTTAATTTATGCAGCAACAATCTCAGGCTTCCGCTTGTTCCGGTCAGCAGACCGACAATGACAAGGATTCAGAAGACAATTGAGGAAGTAACCAGGGCCTGATCACCGGGGAGGCACCTGACCTGCCGGAGCTGTTGGCTGGGTGTTCCCGTGGCAGTTCTTGTACTTCTTTCCGCTGCCGCAAGGACAGGGATCATTCCTGCCCACCTTCTTTTCAACCCTGACAGGTTCCACTTTCTGATTCTTATCCTGCGGAGCTCCACCGCCACCGGTATTGCTGTACTGGGAGAAATCGCTCTTGGAAGTCCTGAATTTGCTCATGTCAACCTGCCTTCTTCGCTGTGCTTCTTTTACCTGGTCAGGATCCTGGGTGGGTATTGAACCCTTCATGAGTGTACTTACGACATCCTTGTTCGTTTTTGAAATAACGATCTTGAAGAGTTCAAACGACTCGAATTTATAGATCAGGAGCGGGTCTTTCTGTTCATAGGTTGCATTTTGAACCGATTGTTTAAGCTCGTCCATTTCACGCAGATGTTCCTTCCAGATTTCATCGATTGTTGCAAGCACAACTGTTTTCTCATATGCTTTTGCCAGTTCCCTGCCTTCCGATTCGGCTGTTGCCTTAAGGTTTGTAACAACCTGGAAGACCCTGACTCCATCGGATATCGGGACAACCACATTTTCATAAACATGCGACATTCTTTCGTAGACATCCTTCAGAACCGGGTAAGCCTGATTTGATATAGCTTCGACCTTTCTCCTGTAGGTTTCGAGAACCTTTGAATATACTTTATCAGTAACTTCCTGGGCGCTGTCCTTCACAAAATCCTGTTTTGAAACAGGAGAATCCATTGAAAAAGAGCGTATAAGGTCGAATTCGAAATTCTCAAAATCACCTTCTTTATGATAAGTCTCCACAATGTTCTCGGTAACGTCGAACATCATGTTTGCAACATCTACTGACAGTCTTTCACCAAGCAGTGCATGTTTTCTTTTCTTATAGATGACTTCCCGCTGGGAATTCATCACGTCATCATACTCAAGAAGCCTTTTCCTGATTCCGAAGTTATTCTCCTCAACCTTTTTCTGTGCCCTTTCGATCGATTTTGTGATCATCGGATGCTGTATCTCCTCTCCATCCTTCAGACCGAGCTTATCCATTATGCCTGCGATCCTTTCGGAACCAAAAAGCCTCATCAGTTCATCCTCGAGCGAAACGAAGAACTGGGATGAACCGGGGTCGCCCTGCCGGCCTGATCTTCCCCGCAGCTGGCGGTCGACACGGCGCGATTCATGCCTTTCCGTTCCAATTATAGCAAGTCCGCCTGCCTCCCGTACCTCAGCTGTCAGTTTTATATCGGTTCCGCGGCCGGCCATATTGGTTGCAATTGTTATAGTTCCTGTTTTTCCGGCTTCTGCAACTATTTCGGCCTCGCGCTGGTGAAGCTTGGCATTCAGGACATTATGTTTGAGACCCTTCATCTTCAGCATCCTGCTGAGCAGTTCCGAGATCTCAACCGATGTTGTTCCGACGAGAACGGGGCGTCCTATCTTGTTCAACTGCAGAATCTCATCAATAACCGCGTTGTACTTTTCCCTCTTTGTTTTATAAACAAGATCCTCCCTGTCGTTCCTTATGATTTTCTTGTTTGTCGGAATCACGACCACGTCAAGCTTGTAGATATTCCAGAACTCTCCGGCTTCGGTTTCTGCAGTTCCCGTCATACCGGCGAGCTTATGATACATCCTGAAATAGTTCTGCAGGGTTATTGTCGCATAAGTCTGGGTCGCCTCTTCAACTTTTACATTCTCCTTGGCTTCAATAGCCTGGTGCAGGCCGTCGGAATAGCGGCGGCCTTCAAGTATCCTTCCCGTCTGTTCGTCGACTATTTTAACCTTATTGTCGATCACGACATATTCCACGTCCTTGTCAAAAAGCGTCCATGCCTTCAGAAGCTGAGTCATCGTATGGACACGCTCTGATTTTACTGAGTAATCCTGAAGGAGTTCGTCCTTTTTCCTGAGTTTTTCCCTCTCGTCCAGACCTGCCTTTTCAAGATCTGCAATTTTTGAACCCATGTCGGGAAGAACGAAGAAGCTTGCATCCTGAACAGAGTCGGAGATAAGGTCGAGGCCTTTCTCTGTAAGTTCAATTGAATTGGCCTTTTCATCAATAATGAAATAGAGTTCATCGGTGACCTTTGGCATCTCCTTGCTGTTATTCTGCATGTAGAAGTTCTCGGTCTTCTGGAGAAGGGTTCTGTTTCCTTCTTCACTCAGATATTTGATCAGTGCACTATTCTTCGGAAGTCCCTTGTATGCCCTGAGGAGCAGTTTCCCGCCTTCTTCGCTTTTGTCTTCCCCGATCAGTTTTTTTGAATCAGCAAGAATCTGGGTCACAAGCTTTTTTTGTGCACTGACGAGCTTGTCGACCTTTGGTTTGAGTTCATCAAACTGCTGAGTATCGCTTTTTGCCGTGGGTCCTGATATAATAAGAGGAGTACGGGCGTCATCGATGAGCACTGAGTCGACCTCATCGACTATTGCATAATGATGTTTTCTTTGGACAAGGTCCTCGGGATTAATTGCCATATTATCCCTCAGGTAGTCAAAACCGAATTCATTGTTAGTGCCGAAAGTAATATCGGCGTTGTATGCCTTGCGCCTTGCTGCTGAATTGGGTTGGTGCTTGTCGATGCAGTCAACAGTGAGTCCGTGGAATTCATACATCGGTCCCATCCATTCGGAGTCGCGTTTGGAAAGGTAGTCGTTTACAGTAACTATGTGGACGCCACGGCCGGCCAGTGCATTAAGGAATACCGGCAAAGTGGCAACGAGAGTCTTTCCTTCACCTGTGGCCATTTCGGAAATTTTCCCCTTGTGCAGGGCTACACCGCCGATAAGCTGAACATCATAGTGGACCATATCCCACACAATCTCATTTCCTCCTGCTGTCCATTTGTTGCTCCAGACAGCCTTGTCGCCCTTTATAACTATGCTTTCCCTTGTGGCTGCAAGATCCCGGTCGTACTGAAGCGCAGTTACTTCGAGATAATCGTTCTCCTTGAATCGCCTGGCAGTCTCTTTCATGATGGCAAACCCTCTCGGTACGAGGGAATCGAGAGTCTTCTCAATCTTCTCTTCGATCAGTTTTTCAAGCTTGTCGATCTGATTGTAATGCTCCTCCTTACGGTCAAAATCCTCCTCTTCCTCCGCCTTATGACGCAGGGCCTTAATCTCATTTTCATCAGGCTCAAGAGCTTCCATCAACTCCTTTTTCAGGCCGAATGTAAGTTCCCTGAGCTGGTCATTTGAAATATCTCTCAGCTTGTCGTATTCCTTAAGCGTTTCGCTAACGTAGGGGGTAATCTCCTTGATGTCCCTTTCATACTTATTGCCGAGGAACAAACCAAGCACTTTATTGACAAAATCCATCTATAATAGTTTTTTACAATTCCGGAAAATATCCCGCAAAATTACTCTTTTTCGCAAAGGTTGTCAATAACACCTCGTTTATATTGATCCAATGGTAAACTCTCCCGTAAATCAGAATATAAAAGAGCCCGGCAACTGATTCCTTTACTGTCAGTTACCGGGCTGTCCCGATTAATCCCGGAATTATGAATCGAGGGATTTAAGTTATGACGGAGTCAGCTGGGAGGTTGATTATTTTCCAGTCCTCGACCGTAAAAGGTCCCGATCGAACGGATAAAGGAATTGCTTACCTCCAAGTTTAAGTTTGTCAAGAATTGCATTTACGCTGGATTCTTCCTCTATCTGTTCTGCAACGTACCACTGCAGGAAATTGTAAGTTGCATAGTCTTTCTCTGCAAATGAAAGTCCGACCATCTCATTAATGCTTTCTGTTATGAATTCTTCATGTTTCAGTACATCTTCAAACAGAGCCGGAACGCTTTCAAACCCGACCGGAGGTTTTTCAAAAGCAGGCACGACAGCCTTGCCGCCCCTGTCGTTTACAAATTTAATAAGCTTAAGCATGTGTTGGCGTTCCTCATCGGCCTGGGCATACAACCAGCCTGCAGTGCCCTGAAAACCATTGGTTTCGGCCCATACAGCCATTGCAAGGTAGAGGTTGGATGAGTATCCTTCTCTCTCAATCTGACGATTACAGATATCTTCAATTTTCTTCTTCAACATATTTTTTTGAGTTTAGATTTGAATAATTAACAACTAATAAAACCTAATGTTCGATTCTGAGCAGCTCTTCAATCCTGGTCACAAGGTCATTTAAAGCAAAAGGTTTTGAAAAGACAGCATCAGCCCCGAGGGCCTTTGCCATCTCGAGGTAGCTACCTGGACCGGCTTTTCCACCGCCGGATATTGCGATTACCCTGATTCCCTTTTTAAGTTCACGCATCTCCATAATTACCTTCAGGCCATCTTCTTCAGGCATGAGAAGGTCAGTGATCACAAGGTCGGTAACACCTGGTTTGAAGTTTATAAGGGCTTCTCTGCCGTTATCAGCTTCAATAACAGTATACTCCTTTCTCTGAAGTGCTGTTCTGAGCATCTCCCGCAGTTCCCTGTCATCTTCTATTATCATGACAACCGGCATTTCAATATTGATTAGTTTGGTACAAAGACTTTGAGACCGCTAAGTTACACATTCTTATTTAAATAATGTTCATCAATTATAAGCCCTTATTAAACAACGGGAGACTGACAGTGAAAACAGATCCTTCGTTTTCCCTGCTTGAGACGCTTATTGAGCCACCAAGGCCGCTTATAATCTCTCCCGACACATAAAGTCCGATTCCTGTGCCCGAACCATCGGACCGTGATGAAAAATAAGGCTCAAATATTCTTTTCATTGTCAGCGGATCCATACCGCAACCGGTGTCGGTAATTGTAACAATTCCGGATTTTCGGATCTGATTCCCTTCAATCGCATGCTTTTCCGAGTTTACCTTCACTGAGGTGTTTACAGATAATGTTCCTTCCTTTCCCCCCATCGACTGGACAGCGTTCCTGACAATATTCAGGAAAACCCTGAGCAATTCGGACGGATCGGCAGAAACGGGAATGGATTCAGTGTGAAAACCGGTAACAACACGAATTCCAGCTGGCAATGAAGGGCTAAGAAAACCGAGTGTTTCCGCAACCACATCATTCAGATTTACAACGGCTTTACTCTCAGAAGAGCTGTTCCCTGATTCAAGAAATTTCATGGTCAGCGACCTTGCTCTTGCCACTGCTGAAAGAATTCTTTCGGCACTTTCTTTAAATGACTCATTACCATCAAGATCATCCCTCAGCATTTCGGCATAACCGGATATGACTGTAAGAACATTATTCAGATCGTGGGCAATGCCTGCTGTCCTTACTTCTCCAGAGGTCCGCTCCCCCGGATTTTTATTCAATATGTCGTTTTCGTCATGCACCGGCCGGACCATTTACAAGTTAATTAAGGAATATCGAGATTGAAGGCCTTCTTAAAATCCTTAAGTCCGGGATATTTTGAAACCAGGTGATTGAATTTCTGTTCATCCGAATATATAATATCGCTGGACTCCGAGAGATCAACCATTGTAATAATTTCTATATCACCCTGTTTAAACTTCCTCTGAAGGAAAGCTGAGAGGCGGGGTTTGTAATTCAGTACAAAAAGGTCCTTCAGTGCAGCATTTGAAAGATGTATTGAAATGCCTGCATCATCATTTATTTCAGTCTTCACTGATTTGAGCATGCTGGCAACCCTGGGGCCCTCTCCTTTCAGTGAATCGGTGAATTCCTTCCAGGCTTTGTCAAATGATTCAGCCGTCAGTTCCTCTGCCGGAGTCTGATCGTGCTGATGTGGTTCCGGATCAATGACGGCAGTCTGATTGCTTACCGGTTGATTATCCTTCTTTTCATCTGAAATAATCCCCTTTATTGAAAATGATCTTGTTTGTTTTTCAATTACAGGTCCATGCTTTCCGCCGGGATTTTCTGAGGAGATGGGTTTGAAGGCAGCCGGATGTTCCTCTGTTTCCCTGATAATTCCCGACTTTGAGGGATATTGTATCTCCTCCTCCTTTTGTGTTATTTCAGGCTTTTTTTTTTCTGTCACTTCAGCTGCGACTGTATTAAGGCGGGATAACCTGATGAGAAACAATTCGACATGAAGGCGGGGATTTTTGCTCGCTTTGTACGACAGGTCAGTATTACTACCTAGTTCAAGCGCCTTAAAGATGAACTCCTCCGAGCAATTTCGTGATTGCTCAAAGTATCTATGCCGGATAGCAGGAGTTGCTTCCAGCAGTTTCAGGGTGATCTCATCCTTGCTGACAAGTAGATCGCGGAGGTGGCTGCACAGTCCCGAGACAAAATTATGTCCGTCAAATCCTTTTTCAAGTACATCACTGAAAATTGTAAGACCTGAAGCAACATCACCCCTGAGTGCAGCTTCCACCGACCTGAAATAATATTCAAAATCCAGAACGTTAAGGTTTCCAATGACGTCCTTGTAAGTGATCGTTTTCCCGCACAAACTGACTATCTGGTCAAAGATCGAAAGAGCGTCCCTGAGGGCCCCGTCAGCCTTCTGAGCTATAATATGAAGAGCCTCCTCCTCTGCGACTACCCCCTCATTGGCGGCTACATAAGCCAGACGTGCGGCAATGTCTTCAATTCTGATCCTGTTGAAATCGAATATCTGGCACCGTGAGAGGATTGTAGGGATTATCTTGTGTTTTTCGGTTGTGGCAAGAATGAAAATGGCATGTGAAGGAGGTTCCTCGAGGGTTTTGAGAAATGCATTGAACGCCTGGGAGGAAAGCATGTGAACCTCATCGATTATATAGATGCTGTATTTGCCTACCTGAGGCGGGATTCTCACCTGGTCGGTTAGGTTCCTTATATCTTCCACCTTATTATTGGAAGCGGCATCAAGTTCATGAATATTGAACGATCTTAGTGTATTGAACGAGAGGCACGATTCGCAGGCATCACAGGCTTCGCCATTTTCCCTGAGATTACTGCAGTTGATAGTCTTGGCAAATATCCTGGCACATGTAGTTTTACCAACACCCCTGGGTCCGCAGAAAAGGTAGGCCTGTGCCAGATGATTGCCTTTTATTGCGGCTTTCAATGTATTTGTAATTGTATCCTGCCCCACCACCATGTCGAAGGTTGCCGGCCTGTATTTTCTTGCTGATACTATGAAGTTTTCCATAAACCTGTTGCCCCGGAGCGAATGAAATTTGATTGAATACAAATATAATCAAAAAGCATTCTGCCTGAAAAAGGAGTTACAAATTAACCCGGACGGGATGGTCCGGGAGAAATACAAAATTCACTCATATCTTTCAGTATTAAAATCATGCAAAAATTTTTCTTTATAGAAAATTATTGTACTTTTGCGAGCCAAAATCATTAAAAACAAAAACAGTTAACTATTATGTTGAATCAGTACGAAACCGTTTTCATTGCAACTCCCGTTTTGTCTGAGAACCAGATGAAGGAAGCGGTACAAAAATTCAAGAAGGTCATCACCGAGAATGAAGGTGAGATCGTTCATGAAGAGAACT
>CAZKTX010000047.1:7845-18410 GCA_964555805.1 uncultured Rikenellaceae bacterium | reverse complement strand
AGATTTTTTATAAATTTATTCAACAATGCTCAAATAGCAATATATTCTGTTTGACAAGTTATTAACAATACAAATGTTTTTGAGGGAGGATTATCCGATAAATTCAAACATGAAGGGACTTTCAGTATCTTTAGCATAACAAGCAAACCGTATATGGCATCGGATAAGGGCAGTTATTCGCATTCAGGTGCAGTGTTGATAGTGGCGCTGACGGCCTTTCTTTACATGCCCGGACTTATCCTGAAAGGTCAGCTTTACCCATGGCGCGAATACACTGTCTCCGACGGATTGCCTCAGACCCAGGCAAGGCACCTTTACGAGGACAGCCGGGGCTTCATCTGGATCCTGACTCGCAGCGGCATATCAAGGTTCGACGGACTGGAATTCAAAAACTATTTCAGGAAGGACGGACTGCCATCGAACCTTGTGAATTGGATCCTTGAAGACCACGAAGGTACTATATGGGCATTGACAACTGAAGGCCTGTCGGAATACACTGGCTATGGTTTCAGGTTTTTCCCATATCCGCAGAGATCATCCACGGGAAACTTTACATACGGATGCACCATGGGCGATTCAATAGTGCTTAACCTGGAAGACCTGGCTTCGGGCCGCAACAGTATTATCTCCTTCAGGCAGGGGATCTACACTGATTATTCGGGAAAATATGAGCATGCTTTTCCTATTGATGTGGTCACCTTCCTTCCTGACAGAAAATCAGGCGACGTTGTGGTCCTCGATTCACTCGGTAATTTATGGAGGTATCGCGACGGAGATATGATGAAGTTCGATAATATGAAGGTGACAAACCTTCGTGAGGACAGGGGTAAAATTCTGATCCAGACTGAAAGTGAAAGTTACGAATATTCTGAAGGTGAAGTGATTCATATAGAATTTACTGAAAATAACGGCAGGGCTGAGGTGGATATCCATGGAAATGAAAGCAAAATCCCTTTACAATACTATGACGGACATGAGGTTACAGAGATCAGTCATCCTATGCTGTCGGCTTATCTGATTGACAGGGAATCTAATCTTTGGCTTGGATCGGAGGTTAACCTTCACAGGCTTCTCTCAACGGCCTTTTCATCCCTTTCAGAAGATGACGGACTGCCAAAGGATACCTGGGCAATTGCAGGCGACAGGCGTGGACATGTCTGGTTTGGGTCACTTGCGGGTGAGCTGCTTGAATTTGATGGTATGAACTTTATCAAAAGGGATGATTACAGGAAGGTTTTTCCCGGGGGAGTCAACTTCTACAAGGGGAGTATGACCGCGTCCGACGGCAAGGTATATTTCTCTGCCAAACAGGGAGTCCTGGTTTGGGATGGGAAATCATTTTCGAAGATCAAGGGTATTCCATACGACAGTCAGGTATGCATAATTTATGAGGACCCGGTCGACAAGTCTCTGCTTTTCGGGACAGGCATCGGCTTATACAATCTGAAGAACGGCCGGATGAACCACTATCCCGATTTCGTTGTAAAAGGTCAGGGTATAGTCGAAGGTATTGTCAGGGAAGCGGAAGGTTCTTACTGGCTTTCGGCCGGGCAGGGAGTTGTCTTTCTTGACAGGGGAAATGCCACCAGAATCGGAGACACCCTGGTTTCGTCAGGCTACAACTTCACAATGGTCAGGGATGGAAGGGGAGGAGTATGGGTCACATCAGAGGAGGGGCTGTTTTTTAAAAGGGGAATGTCAGCACCTTTTACTCACGGACTGCCTGAGCCTGTCAATACTTCGGCAAATTCAATCATCATGATGGATTCATCCCGGATTATGGTCGGAAGGATGACTGATATCTGTATAATCGATCTTGAGAAGTTTTACCGGGGTGAATCCGGTTATTTCAGAATGTATGATGCAACTGACGGATTTACGGGAAGCGACTGTCTCGACAACGGCATTATTCGGGGAAGCGACGGGCGATTCTGGATAATGGCATCAGGAAGGGTGATAATCCTTGATGAGAAGAGACTAAGGAATAACAGTATTCCTCCCCGGATTACAGTAACCGATGTTGAATTTGAAACTGACACTCTGACATGGGAATCACTTCAGATCCCGGGACTGTATTATGGCAGGCAGGGAACTGTCAGCCTTGAGAACTGGCAAAACAATCTGAAATTCATCTATACAGGCATCTCGACAACAAATCCGGAGAAGGTGAGATATCAGCACCGCCTTTCCGGGCTTGAAGATATGTGGTCGGGTTACAGCAGTGCAGGCGAAGCAATATACATGAATCTCAGGCCCGGGCATTATGAATTCCAGCTGAAAGCTGTTAATTCTGATGGTGCAGCCACCACGGAATATAGCACTATCGCATTTAATATAATACCCGCATTGTGGCAGAGGCTCGGTTTCAGAATCGGGTTGGCTGCCATTGCCGGACTCATCCTGATGCTTTTATCCTTTCTGATAGCCCGGAGGACAATCAGGAAGAAACACAAGGAGGCCCAGCTTAAGAATGAGCTTATAAGATTGCAGATGAACTCAATCCTCAGGCAGTTTGATCCTCATTTCACATTCAACGTAATTTCGTCTGTTGGGTCTGTAATAATGAAAGGAAGCAGGGAGGCCGCGTATGATTATATTGTGGCTCTTTCGGGGCTTCTGAGATCTGCAATTGCCGATGGTTCAATAATGATAAGGCCGCTTTCGGACGAGATTGATTTTGTAAAACGATACTGTGAACTCCAGAAGCTCAGATTCAGGGAGAGATTCTCCTATTCGGTCGACATCGGTGTGGGTACAGACATGCAGCGCATGTTGCCGAAAATGACGATTCAGACTTTTGTGGAGAACTCTGTCAAGCATGGTATTGAGAACCGAAAGGAAGGAGGAAGCATAGGGATCAGGGTTGGCCGCCTTAATGATGCGCTGCAGATAGTCATTTCGGATGACGGTGTGGGAAGGGATGCAGCTGCCGCTTCGGGAATAAGGGGTTTTGGTCAGGGGATAAAGACAATTGAACGAATTTTTGAATTCATGAACAGGTTCAACGGGGAGAAAGCTGAATTTGAGATAATTGATCTCTCAGATGTCTCAGGCGGAGCATCGGGAACCGAAGTCAGGATAATTATACCCGACAGTTACAGGTTTGATGTTCCTGAAGGTAAAGGAGCAGAGGAGAATGAAAGAAACAATCATTAGTCAGAATCTGCGGCCGGCCGACTTGAAATTGGTGAATACAGGTTGAATTAAAACAGAAAGAAATGAGCAGAATCAAACCAGGAAATATACTTGAGGCTGTAATCGTGGAGGATGAGCCGGAATCCCTCAGTCTTCTGAGCAGTCTGCTGTTAAAGACAGGACTTGTAGAAGTTACCGGAGCGACCCGCGACCCCCTGGATGCTGTCAGGCTTATAATTTCGCTTACCCCCGACATTGTCTTTCTCGACATAAAGATGCCCGGGATGAATGGTTTTGAGATACTTGATGATCTGAACAGGGTTAAATCCTTTCATTCCCATATTGTTTTCACGACAGCTTATGATGATTATGCAATAAAGGCTTTTGAATATGCGGCCTTCGATTATCTGCTGAAGCCAATCGAGCCATCGAGGCTGAAGGATACTATTATGAGGTGCTTCGATAACAGGGAATCAGGAAAGGTTCAGGACACATCGCTTCTTCTTAACTCATACAAGAGGTTGTTTTTCAGGAACATTTCAGGAATAGTTCTAATTGAGCCGGAAGAGATAATCTATGTCGAGGCCGACGGTAATTATTCAAGGTTCTTTCTTGGCAACGGAAAGACCCAGGTTGTGACATCGCTTCTTCACAAGGTGGAACAGCAGCTTCCGTCGAGGGATTTTGTAAGGGTCAGCCGATCGGCAATTATCAATACAACTTATCTCAAAAGGATCAATACAAAGCAATCGGAATGTGTTTTAAGCGTGAACCAGGTTGAATACAGGATCAGGGTATCGCAGGAAAGGATCAGGTCACTTATAGAACAATTGAAGGAAATGTAGTTTTGAACCTTAAATGCACCTCGTTACTATCGGATTTTGTTTCCCTCAGGAATGTCTGTTTTCAGGCATTCATACAAAAAATTATTGTGCTTATACAACAATTTGTCCTGTTCACACAGATTGGCGGTGAGATTGCAAAACAAGGCCGGATTGATGTTAACTTGGAGCTGTTCCTGACGAGGAACCCTTGAAATATTTTTTTTAATTCCCCTCAATTCCGGTGAAGACAACACTCCTTTTTTCCCCAATTTCCCCGGAATTATATCCCCTGCCCGTCAGACCCGATTGTATGGCAGGGGATTCTCTTTTTTACACCACTGGATTTTCAAATAGCTGATTTTTTAAAAAAAAATCTAAAGCAGGAGAGAAATCAATTAAAAAGTTTTAGTAAATTAGACAAAACAAAAATAAAAAGAAAGGCATTCTGCCTTATTTCATTCTGATAATCCACGCTAAATCCTAACTAACATGAAAAAACTAATCCTTTTCTGCAGCATTTTTCTTCTTACATCTGTATTTGTTTATTCTCAACCGGCGACGGGGAAAATTACGATCGAGAAAAGAAGATACTATCAAAATGGTCAGGCTTTGACTCCTGCTCAGCTAAAAAGTCTGTTGGCCGGGAATCCGGCATCTGCGCCAGATTATCTGAAGTACAAGAGGAATATGAGTATTGCTGCACCCATGGTAATAGGAGGTTCGGTTTGCATTATGGCAGGAGCTGCCATTAGTCTGGCAGGTTCTATAAAGGAATCAAATGATCTTAATAACGGAACTTATTCAGGAGATTATCCAAGCGGGATGGGATTAATCTTATTGGGAGCTTTAGTTGATCTTGCCGCATTGCCATTAATGCTGCCTGCAAACAAGCAATTCAGGAGATCACTTGAACTTTACAATGAAAGTCAAAGCAAAACTTCTTACAGGACTATCGAGCTTAAAATGATAGTTTCTTCAAGAGGTGCAGGTGTTAGAATGAATTTCTGAATACTGGCATCAGGGTACAAAATTGGTTGTAGGTGGGGAAGGATGAACATTGATTGCAACACCTGTAACGGGACGTGGTCAGAAAATAAAGTTGACTGACGGCTTGTTGGTTCTCATAAAGTATTCAGATCCTGGGCATAGAATATAATAGATATGAGATTAATCATCTTATGCTTACTTTTGGGTTTTATAGATTCCGGCAACGATTGCAAATCAAGCAATGTTGATTTGATCGTAAGGCTGGCGGATTCTTTGTGTGCTCAGAAACAATTTGAAAATGCCTTGCTTGAGTATCAGCGGGCATATTTTTTTTCTGATGGCGAAGTAAAAAGTAAAATGGGAGCCAGAATAGGTGATTGTTATCTTATGGTGAATGACCTGGGAAGAGCCCGCAATTATTACGATTCGGCTGTTATTCATACTAAAATTAAATCCTCTTTAACAAATCTTCAATTCAGTAAAGTACTTTGCCTGATCCTTGAAGAAAATTTTGGTTATGCCCTGATTGAGGCAAACAAAATCGAGGTCGATTCAAACAGCTATCAGCAGAAGAGAAAGTACCTGTATCAGGGAATTTGTCATTTCGGGACAAGACAATATGATGAATCATTTGATTGCTTGAGAAATTCATTGCCCGCGAACGACACAGTAAAACTGATTAATCTGGAGAGAACTTTTGAGAACCACAGGATTCTGTTCAGGCCCGATAAGACACTGGCCACCATTCTTAGTATTGTGCTGCCGGGAACAGGCCAGATTTACTCGGGAGATTTCAAGAGTGGAATGAACTCAATTTTACTGCTGGGGGGGCTTTATTTTATTGGCAGTACATTATCAGTCACAGGATTTATTATAGTTATTCCTTTCCTGTACAGATATTATGTAGGTGGAATACTTAATGCCCGGCAGGCAGCCGAAGCAAAACAGAAGGAAAAGCAACATATTTTTTATTTGAAAATGATGGAAGTTATACTGGAATGAGAAGTATTATGTGTAAAGTATATATGGGGTTGATGGCAATAGTAATGATAGTTTTTTTTCTGTCGGAATCCGCTGTTTCCGGACAGGAGATCTCAGATACGACCTTACTAAAGACTCTATATGGGCACACAGTAGAAAAGGAAAATTATTCCTCCTTCATAAAGAACTCTGAATCTGAAATTACGATAGTCATTTCTGCATTTTTTATAGTTTACAAGGAATTCTTCTCATCTCAGGATGTAGATGCCTGTGTTTTCAGTCCGTCATGTTCCGGATACATGATGGGAGCCATAAGTAAAAAAGGGTTCATTGGAATACTCGATGGCCTTGACAGATTATCCAGATGTCATTCCCTGGCAGGCAGGCATGATTATGCTTTTGATCCGATAACGAAGAAGTATTATGATCCATTATAAAAAGCTTTTTCTTGGATTTTGCACTTTTTTGATGACAGCATCAGCTATTGATTCTCAGAATCTTCTGGATTATGAGAATTCGAGGAGATTCGCTGATTATCTATTTCAGACAGGACAGTTTGAGTTGGCGGCAAAGGAGTTTGAGAGAGTTATTTTTCTTGAACCGGGTGATACTTTAGCCAAACTGAAACTAATTCGTTCTTATAGATATATACCTGATAATGTATATGCACAGGCAAGGTTTAAAACGATAGTCCGTGATGAATCTCTCATTATGTCGAAGGATTTTTCCGATGAGTATGTTCAGATATTAATAAGTTTAGGTCAGTATGAGAATACTCTTGGATTTCTAAAGGATAACAGGCCGCTTGATAAAACTACAAAGGCAGAGTACCAGCTCGGAATTTATATGTTGCAGCATAGGTGGCAGGAAGCCGGAAGATTTGCGGAATGTAATTCCGAGCTTCTTGATAAATCATCCAGGTTCAACGATTTAAATAATCTTGCAAAGGATGGGATTAACATCAGGTACAAGAATCCTTTCTTAGCTGCCTCATTTTCTGCTATTGTCCCCGGATCTGGTAAACTCTATACTGGCCGCTGGAAGGATTCTGTTTTTTCCTTCCTGTTTGTTACATCTGCTTCATGGTTGTCTTACAGGTCAATATCCAATGAAGGGTTTAAGCCAGACGGTATAATTTTTGGATCCGTTGCTTTAGGTTTTTACATAGCAAATATTTATGGTTCTGCAAAAAGTGCAAGAATGTTTAATGATAATATAAATCTTTCATTAGATAACAGGGTCGGGAAGATTTTATTTAAAGGACCGGGATGATGTAATATTTTGGTCAAATTTTCCAGATTATTTTAGAAAATATTGCCGTCATTTTAATGATTCTGCCTAACTTTAGATGAATATGACCTCTTAACTAACTAAAAATTGGAACTATGAAAACAAAACTTCTGCCGACAATTATCGGTCTGTTGATCGTTGTATCAACATTTGCACAGGATTACAAAAGAGTTCAGGTAACCACAAAGGATGGTATTACCTACAAGGGAAAAAACGGGACGCTCACCAAAGAGTCCGTTTCTTTTCTCAGTGGATCATCACAAAAAACATTAAACCTTGCTGATGTGAATATTGTTCAGGCCAGGGAAGGCAAGGCTGGCAAGTGGGCATTATACTCCGGAGGTGGATGTCTTGGCCTGGGACTGATAGTATCATTGACTCAGGGAGGGAAGTATAACGAAGTTTCAGGAGAAGTTTATGATACCGGTACTTTATTGGCGGGCTCGGTGTTATGGGCGGCGATCTTTGCGGGCGCAGGAGCTTTGGTCGGGAGTGCTACTGATAAATGGGAAATTGTATATAACAGGATGAATTCCATGGGCCTGAAAAATATTAAATTTGACGTAGGATCAAATCAATATGCAGGTGTGAATTTCACTTTGACATACAAATTCAATAACTGATTGTCTTTACAATCAATACTTCTTTTAGCTTTCCAGCTTGTTTGATTTACACAATTTTTCTGCTATAGTTTTTCTGATCGGGAAAATATAGTCTGTTACATCTCCTGCCTGGTTGGGCGTAGCCAGGAATCTTTTGAGCGAGTAAAATTAACAATCGGGAGATTTTGATTTCCCTATGTTGTTCCTATGTTAATCTTTTAAATTTTTCTCCTGTTTGAATAACTTCCTGCCTGTTTTGAACGTTATTATTTTATAACAACTTAAACATACGCCAAAATGAAAATGAAACTGATTAAGGGGATTGCTCTGGTAATGATTACCGGAATTGTATTTGCGTCGTGTTCAAAGGATTCTGACCCGGCAAAGGACATCATCGGCACCTGGACCATAAGCAATGTTGAATTTGATGCCACCGTAGGTACAAAATCTCTGATGCAGTATTATATGGATGAGTTCGGGATGACCGAGCCCCAGGCAACGGCTGCCATGGCTGCTTTCAACGCTGTATTGGCTATGCAGTTTACGGGAACCATCGAAATAAATGCTGACAATACTTACGAAGCAGACATGGGTGGAGAATCAGATTCGGGAACCTGGAGCCTGAGCGCCGATAACGAAAAGCTCACAATTGATTCTGACACTGAACCACCTATGATTTTTGATCTCATTGAAATATCTTCAAAAAAAGCAGTGCTTCAGGGGACGGAGGCTTTTGAGGAAGACCTTAATGAGGATGAGGTTCCTGAGTCAGTCTCAATGACTATTGAGATGACTCTCACAAAATGATCCGGGGCGGTCAGATAGTGAATTGCCTGGCGTACTGAGGGTATAGGTTTTAAACCATCATTTACGGCCTTTTAAAGTTTAATATAAGTCAGGTTTTAATCGACTCAGACAGTCAGTTTGTCAAAACAGCACTTTCAGGCAGTTTTGGCGGACTGACTTTTTATTTTATACATTATCAGCAATTTATGCGTAACGCATCGTTTCCCGGGTGATTTTTCCGCATGTTATCTGTAAATATTCCGTGAGATTTGACCAATCCTTCCTTAAAGGGGATGAAGGGAGAGGCAACCTTTACATACAGCTGTTCTGCATTGATAAACCTTATGGAATTCATTTATATACGCCTGTCGGAATGGCTCACCGCACTTGGAGAAATGACAGGCGGGACATAGCTTTACATTGTCCTTCGATCCGGAGAAACACTGGCATCCAGGGATAAATGTAAAGGAACAGCCATTGAGAAATCTACGATTAAGGGGATTCATACTGCTTACAGCTTTTATCCCGTTTATGCTGGTTTCTGAAAAACCGGCTAAAGTATCTAAGAGAAACACAAGGACTAACTGCAAGAGGAAAGTCACTGTTGTAACTTATCCTGTGTTGAATTTCGAAAAGAAGAAAACCGGGGCAAACAGAAGCATTAAAAAGCAAAAAAGGAACAGGTATTCATTTCCGGTTTGGCTTATACCTGCAACGTTCTGCCTGCTCGTCTGATACCCTGTAAATCTGATCGTACACGTTTCAAGATATCTCCTGTATTGTAATCCGGAATGCAGGACGAACTGATTATTAACCTCCCGTGTAACTTTTCCTGCTGAAATCCGTAAAAAATATCGTGAAGTCATTTGTATAAAGAAGGCATATTGTTGTGTTCTGATCAAACTGATACAGGATGAAACGATTAATAATTCTCTGCCTGACCTGTCTGTTGTTCATCACAGTAATCCCGGGTTGTTCTTCCAGCAGGAAAACATTCCATGAACTGAAAGGATTGATGCTGCTCAGCAATCTGCAGCTGGAAAAAAACAAGGCTTTCTATTCAAAGCATAATGTGAAAGCAAGGAACGACGCCTTGAAAAGGTACAGAAAGAACAACAGGGAGCTAAGTGCGAAGAGGAAGTGATATAAATCCGTAAGACGAAGGGCATTCCGGCATCCCGCTGTAGTTCTTCCTTGATTTCATTATGCTGTTGCAGTGTGCAGGATTGTAAAAAAACTATCTTTGGGATAAAACCCATAATCAAATGAAGCATTCAGGCAAATCATTTATGGCAGGGTTGCTGTTTATGATGTTTTTATCCGGCACCATTGAAGTCTTGTCACAAGAACCCGTTGAGTTCGGGAAATCGGTAATTCTGAAAGATGTCACGCCTGTGGCAGGACAGAAAAACAATGTTCCTCTGAAATGGATCAATGTAAACACAGCGGAGGACACCTGGTCGAAA
Source organism: uncultured Rikenellaceae bacterium (assembly GCA_964555805.1). Lineage (GTDB taxonomy): Bacteria > Bacteroidota > Bacteroidia > Bacteroidales > VadinHA17 > LD21. The sequence continues at coordinate 8,339 of CAZKTX010000047.1, read as the reverse complement.
CGGGGCGGGATGCTTATATGTTCCGGTCAGCCGATCGGTGTAATGCGATCGGAAAAGCAATACGAGAACTTCATTCTGCATGTTGAATGGATGCATATTGAACCGGGAGGCAACTCAGGAGTCTTTGTATGGTCCGATGCCAATCCCGACGAAAAATCGAGGCTCCCGAATGGTGTTGAGGTTCAGATGCTCGAGCTTGACTGGGTCACGCTGAATACCAAGGATGGAGTGGTTCCGCCGATCGCATATGTGCATGGCGAGCTTTTTGGCGTGGGCGGAGTTACAACCACCCCCGATAATCCGCGCGGAACGAGGAGCAAGTCGGTTGAGAACCGGTGCAAGGGTAAGGGAGAGTGGAATATTTACGATGTTATCTGCGTGGATGGCGTAATAAAGCTCTCGGTGAACGGAAAAGTTGTAAATGGCATCACCAGTTCATCAAAGAGAAAAGGATATATATGCCTCGAGTCGGAAGGAGCGGAGATACATTTTCG
>CAZKTX010000047.1:0-7745 GCA_964555805.1 uncultured Rikenellaceae bacterium | reverse complement strand
CAAAGAGAAAAGGATATATATGCCTCGAGTCGGAAGGAGCGGAGATACATTTTCGCAATCTCAAGATAATTGAGCTACCGTACGGAATTACGAAATAGAGGACAGGTCTTGCAGGTCATGCAAGTCGTGCAGGTCGTGCAGGTCGTGCAAGTCCTTTATGCCTTTACGCCTTTGCGCCTTTGCGCCTCTCTCAAAACCCCAGTATCATCCTCACATAAACATTCCGTCCGGGTTCAACGCTTATATTTCCCCTGTTTGTTGAAAGATGGCTTGTATAACTGCGGTCTGTTATGTTCTCAATTCCGGCGAACATCTGAAGTCTTGTATTTCCGATGCTTAAAGAAGTGGAGTTAAGGGCCAGATCAAGGCGGGTGAATCCGCCGGTTTCCTTTTCACCTTCAGCTATCTTATTCTGTTTTGAAGCGCCGACAAGGGTCAGTTCGGCTGAACCGATCCTGTTATTTGTATAACGGATGCCGAGGCGGCCGTTAAGAGGCGGAATCTGTGGCAGGTCGGTATTGGCTTCGGTATCTTCGCCGCGAACATATGCTCCTGTTCCTGTTAAGACAAAATCAGAATGGAAGTTGTACTGAAATCCGAAATCAAAACCGTAAAGGAAGGCCTTGCTTACATTGGCGTTGACGAGTGCAGGGAGAGTGTCGGTCAATCCTTCCGAGGCTCCCGTATTAATCGTGTAGATAAACTCTCCCGGTGTTTCAACTATCATATTCTGAATCCTGTTTGCAAAAACGTCAGCCTGAAAGTTAAGTTTTGACTTCCAGACCCTTAACCCGAGATTGCCGGAATAACCGCTTTCAGGTTCAAGTTCCGTGTTTCCAAGGCGGACATAGTTGCCCAGATCAATATATTTGAACAGTTCTTCCAGCGAGGGGGCCCTGAATGAACGGGCGAAGCTGAAAGACAGGTCGGTGTTCTCGCGCAGCCTGTAAAGAAGGCCGGCGTTGGCGCTCCAGGACATGCCTGTGTTGCTTCCCGCTGCAAAAGTTATCCTTTGGTTTGGAGGTGAATCGTTCCTTACACCGTTTGTTATAAGGTAGTCGATATCTCGTCCCTGTTCATTCCTGACTTTTATCCGGTCCATTCGTCCGCCTACAATAAGCGTCATCCTTTCATCAAGAAGCCGGGTTTCGTCCTGTATGAATACCCCTGCACTTGCAAAAGTTGACTCAGGTGTAGGTGTCTCTCCACGTATCAGGTTATTTGTTTTCAGTATGTCTCCGTCTTTGTTCAAGACATCAACCCTGATGTTTTTTATGCGTTCAGTGTATAGGTCACGTGCCCATATGTCAGCGCCGGCGATCAAAGTATTTTTTTCTGAAAGTTTCCAGGTTCCCTGGAGTTTTCCTCCACGGGTGAAATGTTCCCCAACGGGAAGAAAAAGCTCAGGTGTTATACGCTGATAGCCCGTAGGGGTTTCATTGAGTGTAACTGTATTTGGGATCAGTTCAACATCGCGCTTGATGAACTGCATGAAATAGTTGAGTTTTATAGATTCAAGTCTTTTTCCGGGGTTCTTTATCTCATAGCCTGCCGACAGGAGTTGCCTCCCGATGTCCGAATAGGTTGCCTTTGCAGGTCCCGGGAATGCATTTCCTCCCGGTATACCGACATCAGTTGACCAGTTGCGCTGGTACTGAATATTGAACTGATGATTTTCAAAGGGTTTCACCCCGATTTTGGCAGTAATGTTACTGGTTGTGAACTGACTGTTGGGCAGTGTGCCTTCAGGAGTCCGCATGTCATCGGCTTTGCCATAGGAACCGCTTACCCTCATGAACCATTTTTCCGAGCCTGTATTCAGGTCCGCATGATTCGTAAATAGTTTATTGGCTGAGGAGAAACCTGAACTTACGTTGCCCGACAGATAAGTCTTGTCTGAAAAGTGACCGTCCTTAGTAATTATATTTACTATTCCGCCCATAGCTCCGGTGCCATAAAGGGATGACTGGGCGCCTTTTACAACTTCCACCTTTTCGATGTCGTTTACATCGATCATGCTTAGCGAAGCAGTGAGGTCATTTGCAGTTTCCACCCGGTTGCCGTCGATCAGAGTAACCAGACGGTTTTCGCTGAAACCGCGTATATTGATATTTGTAGCCCACACTCCGTCATTTCCCATGGCGATACCAGGTTCGGTGGCAAGAACATTCGAAAGGGTAAGGGATGACAGTTTCTTGTATTTAAGCGATCCCACAACAGCTATCGGAGCAGGCAGATCCCTTGCCTGCCGGTTTACAATCAGGCTGGAAACCTCCACTTCACCCAGGTTTACGGGCTGGGACGACAGAAGGAAATCCAGGTGAATGTCGCCTGTAACGCTTAATTCCTGCAAAACGGGAGTATAGCCAAGCATTCTGATAACAAGGTTGTAGCTGCCTGACGGCAGTGAAAAGAACAAGCGTCCTCTTACATCTGAAACTTCGGTATGAACAACCCTGTCAGTTCCTCCGGCGGAGGTCACCGCGGCCACCACGCCTTCGAGTGTTTTGTTGTTAAGTGAATCACGAACGACAACCTGAAGTGAGTGATTCTGCCCGAAAGAGCTCAGTGATAAAAATAACGCAAGAAAAAACGTAAGGAAATAATTTCTATTCATCATTGCTATTCTTTAAGAGTACCGATTTGATCTGAATTCCGCTTAAGCGGCCCAACTGGCCTGTAAGAGAGCCAATCTGATCGGTGGTACCTTCAAGAACAAGAGAGATAATGCTTTCGCCGCTGCTGCGTGGCAGTCCCTGGCGTCCGATTATTATACTGGAATGCTTCGAAATGATTTCGTTCAGCTCCTGAACTCTTTCGCGTGTATGAACCAGAATGATCGCTGATCCTATTCTCTTTTCCATCAGAATACCTCCGGATTGGATTTTAAAGTTTAACCTGCTCGTCCTTGAATCTCCTGAAGGTGTTACTGATGCCATCCGGAGTGCTTCTCAGACCTGAGCGGGTCTGTTGTTAATTATTTCACAAAGGTTGCGATTTAAATTGAGAATGCAAAGAGGAGCGGTTTATTTAAAAGAAACCTGTTGAAAAATGATGACAGAATTCCCCGAATAGATAGTTTTGCATCAGAAACTTATGCGATGCTGAAAAAGCTTTTATACCTGTCATTATTTATCTTACTGCTTTACGGATGCGGAAGCAGAAAGGGGAAAGAAGCAGGAGGTGCAGATTATACAATTGCCGCCCTGAAAGGTCCTTCGGCTATGGGTATGATAAGGCTGATCGACAGCCTGAACAGCGGTCCGGGACATTCGGTGGAGGTGCAAATACTTAATGAACCGCTTCAGGTCCGTAAGATGATGCTCGACGGAACTGCGGATTTTGCAATCCTCCCGACAACAATGGCTGCTATAATGTATAACAAGGGACTTAAATACAAGCTGATAGGGATCCCCTGCTGGGGAACTCTCTATCTTGCCGGCAGCGACACCCTCGTCGGGACGTGGGAAGATCTCAGGGACAAGCGTATTTATGTTATGGCCAGGGGAATGACTCCCGATGTTATGTTCAGGCATCTTCTGAAAAAGAATGGCATTGATCCGGACAAAGACGTGATCCTTGATTACAGTTTTCCCACCCATATAGACCTGGCTAATGCTGTAGCTGCAGGACAAGCGGCACTTGGAATACTCTCCGAACCTCTGGCCAGTCTGGTTACCCTGAAAAACAGGGATATCCGGATTATATTCAATCTGGAGACAGAATGGAGCAGAAAAGAGGATATTGAAATTACTGAGACAGCTTTTCTTGGAAGTGCAAGCATCCTCAGTAGTGAACCCGAACTTGTTGAACGGATCATAAAGTCGTATACATATTCTTCGGAGTGGGTAAATCAATATCCCGACAGCGCGGCTGTTCTTATAGTAAGGTACGGGATTCTTCCTGACACGGCTGTAGCAGCGCATGCAATACCCGGGTCGAATCTCAGGTTTGTTAAGGCTGCCCTGGTGGAAGATGAAATTGAGGACTATCTGAATGTTTTTTATAAATTGAATCCCGATATAATCGGAGGGAAATTGCCCGATGAAGATTTCATTTACAGGTAAGAAATACATAAGCCTGGCTTCCGTGATCTTTATGCTTGTCATATGGAAGCTTCTGGCAATTCATTTTAACAGCGATTTTGTCATCCCTTCACCGGAGAAGACACTTGTAACCACCTTGAAACTATTCACCGACGGCAGGTTCCTTGAGATCGCCGGTTCAACGGTTGCAAGGGGTCTGATCGGTTTCGTAATATCTTTGATTCTCGGTATAGGAACAGGGATAATTACCGGCATCAATCCATATGTTGATGCTTTCCTTCGACCCTTGCTTGTCACAATACGTTCCGTACCGGTGATCTCAATAATTCTTCTTGCACTCATATGGTTTAATCCGGGCTCGGTTCCGGTTTTCATCGGGATGCTTACAATGTTCCCCTTCATAGCTACAAATGTGAGCGACGGAATCAGGAGCATTGACAGGGACCTCGTGACAATGGCTGAGTTTTACAGGGTCAGAAGGGAAAGGATAATACGCGAATTATACATCCCGGCAATAGCGCCTTTCATTGTGAGCGGCGCATCAAGCGCTCTGGGAATAGGATGGAGGGCAATAATTATAGGTGAAGTACTCAGCCAGCCGGAATACGGAATTGGAACAATGATGCAAACAGCACAGACCTTTTTGAATATTGATGCAGTGATAGCCTGGACTATTATTGCAGTGCTCATAAGCTACGCATTTGAGAAAATTATCAGATTGATTGAAAGCAAATTTATAACCTGGAGAACCTGATTATGAGTCTGGAAATCAAAGGACTTTATAAAAAATTCGATAATCTTTCACTTTTCAGTGACTTCAGCATTGAATTTCACGAAGGAACCATAACCTGTATCCTTGGCCCTTCGGGTTGCGGCAAAACAACTTTGTTAAACATAATCGGAGAAACAATTAAACCCGACAGCGGTCATCTGTCAGGTTTCAGCGGGAAGACAATCTCATATATCTTTCAGGATCCGAGGCTGCTTCCATGGAAAACGGTTGAGCAAAACATCGACTTTGTTCTTACACGGGAAATGCCTGCCGATAAGCGTCACCTGATCACAGGACAGCTTATAAGGCTTATGGAACTTGAAGATTTTGCCGGTTTTTACCCTTCGAAGCTGAGCGGAGGGATGAGGCAGCGGGTTTCAATAGCGAGGGCTTTTGCTTATCCTTCTGAGATAATTCTTATGGATGAACCGCTCAAGGGGCTCGATATTAAATTGAAATTAAATCTCATACGGATTTTTTCACGTATGTGGCAGGCAGACAAGAGAACTGTTATCTTTGTTACTCATGATGTAGATGAAGCGCTCTTGCTTGGAAATGAAATAATTGTCTTAAGCCGACCCCCGGCACAAATAATACTGAAGCAGCAGATTACTGTGCCTTCTGAACAGCGATCTCTGGAATCGGAATATTTCAAGGAACTCGAACAGAATCTTATGGCCGCGTTGGGGAACTAAATCTGGTTACTGCTTGTTGTAATTAACGGAATTAGTATTTTTGAACACATAGAACTCGTTGAAAACCACTAAAAAGATCCAGCTATGAAACTTATTAACCGCAGAACATTTTTAGGGAACGGAGTTGCAGCAGCAGCCGTTGTTACGGTAGGAAATACATTCGATGCAAAGGGTAGCGAAAAGGCTGTTCCTTTGAAAAAGAATAATGAAGACCCGTTTAATCCGGTTACTTTCAGTGCAATGCCGACACGGTCGTTCGGTAAAACCGGCTACAAGGTGGGGATTTTCAGTCTGGGCGGCCAGGCTACACTTGAAATCAAAGGGAAGGAAGAAGAGTCGGAGAAGATTATCAACAGGGCCATAGACCTGGGGATCAACTATATCGACACGGCTGCCTCGTATGGACAGGGTGTCAGCCAGCTTAATATCGGAAGGGTGATGAAAACCAGAAGAGGGGAGGTATGGCTTTCAACAAAAACTCACGAACGCACCTATGACGGATCCATGCGTCTGCTTGAAGAGAGTCTGAAAAACCTTCAGACCGACCACCTCGACTTATGGCAGCTGCACAATGTTCAGCGGCAGGAACAGGTTGACCAGATCTTTGCGGCCGATGGGGCGATAAAGGCCATGGAAAAAGCAAAAGCCGAAGGTATTGTCAGGAATCTCGGCATAACTGGCCATTTCGAGCCTCTGGTTCTTCTCGAAGCCATAAAAAGGTATCCTTTCGATTCAATCCTGATTGCAATGAATGCTGCTGATGTTCATTATCTGAGTTTTAAGAACTACCTTTTGCCTGAGGCTCAGAAAAGGGGAATGGCGATAATCGGGATGAAAGTCACAACCCGCAGCCGTATCCTTTCCACGTGGACCCCTCCGCCTCTCGACCAGCAGACCGATGCACGTTTACGGACGCCAATCCCCGGAACCATCGATATAAAGGAAGCTCTAACATATAACATGAGTCTGCCCGTGAGCACGACAATTATTGGAGTGGATAATATTGCCCAGCTCGAGGAAAACGTGAAGATTGCTTCGGAGTTCACGCCCTTGAGTCAGGCGCAGATGGAGGAGATAGAGTTCAAGACGCTGCCGGTTGTGAGGCAGGCGCTGTATTTCAGGAGGTGGGATATAGGGGTTTAGAGACGCGATTAATCGCGTATTTATGTTCCCCATCGTATTCCCGGTTTCCATCGTATTTCCGGTTCCCATTGAATCCACTCTTCATCAAATTCAGGGAAACGCATTTTCAGTATGTTCTTATTTCTAATTGGATTTACCCTCCTTCCAGTTTGCCGGATTATTGGTAATATATTTTCGAATTCGGTCCCATTCGGCAGCATCACGAATAATATGTTCATAAAACCGGGGTTGCCAGGCAAAAACGGGATGTATTTTATTTATTTCAAACGAACACCGCCCTTTGTACCACCGAATAATTCTTGAAATATTGCGGTGAAACATTGGGTTTTTGTTTCCTGCAAATCCTCCAGGTTTTTCCGGTTGGGATTGGGGGATGCCCGGGGATTGTTTTTGTAGAGACGCGATTAATCGCGTCTCTACGTTCCCAATTTCAATCACGTTTTTCATCGTATTTCCGTTCCCCGTCGTATCCCCGTCCCCGTTTGGGCCCCCTGTATCGTTTCCGTTCCCCATCGTATCCCCGTAACCGTTACCGCTCCCGGTATCGATCCCGTTCCAGGTTATGTTATCGTATCTGTATGCCACCTCCCGGTTAATTATCAGAATCCCATGAACATGATTCGGCATTATGACAAACCTGTCCAATTCGGTAAAGGGAAAATGATTTTGAATTTCGTTCCAGAATCGTTCTGCCAGTTTTCCTGCTCCATTTAAAATCATAGTGCCGCCTGAAATTTTACCAAAATAATGTTCCCTGTCATTCGTGCAAATGGTAATAAAATATGCACCATCATTACCGTAATCCCAGAATTGTAACCTGGCGGACTGTATCCGGTATTTATTCAGAAATTTTTCAGACATAGGTCAAAAAGGTGTTACAATTCCCCGTACCATCGGCACACCTTATAAAGATAACATACTAAATATCGAACTTCCAGCGAGACAGATACCTTGTGGACTTCGTCCACCGTAGCCCGGAGAAACCTTGGCGAAGAGGGTATTACCCTCCTTCGCCAAGGCTTCGGAGGGCGAAGGTGGAGATTAGGAGAATCGAACTCCTGACCTTTTGACTGCCAGTCAAACGCTCTA
>CAZKTX010000046.1:12679-18564 GCA_964555805.1 uncultured Rikenellaceae bacterium | reverse complement strand
TATTCGCACATGATCGAGGTGCCGCTCTACCTGCCCAACTATTCGTACGGACATATTGTACAGTTCCAGATTGAGAAATACCTGAAGGACAAGAAGCTGGCGCCTGAAGTCGACAGAATGTTCTCACAGGGGAAGCTCACTCCCCAGCAATGGATGATGGGCGCTGTCGGCTCAAAAATCTCAACTGAACCTATTCTTGCTTCATTGAGAGAGGTGCTGAAATAAAATAAATATAAATCAGCCAGCCTGACAATGATCTGCTAAACAGAAAAAATTGTAAATCCGGAAAATATGAAAATCAAGATTGAAGATTATCCGACATTCAACAAGGAATGGGACAAGGATAAAACAGAGGAAAAAACAAAGAAGATTCTGAAGAAGATCGGAGAGCTTCAGAACAAGATGTATGCGCAGAACAAGTTCAGCCTGCTCATAGTACTGCAGGGCACTGATGCATCAGGCAAGGACGGGGTCACAAAAGCTCTTGTAAAATACTGCAATCCACTGGGAGTGAAGATACAAAGCTTTAAAAAACCGACTGAGGAGGAATATGCCCATGATTTCCTGTGGCGGATTCACAATGCATCTCCCCGGAAAGGCGAAATGAAGATATTCATCAGGTCTCATTATGAGGACATCCTGGTTCCCTCGGTTGAAAAGTATATCCCGGAGGATGTTATCGGGAAACGCTACAAGGTGATCAACGACTTTGAAAGAATGCTCGAGGATACCGGCACAGTTGTCCTGAAGTTCTTCATGAATGTTTCAATGGAAGCTCAGAAGGAAAGGCTTATGGAGAGGATAGAACTCAAGGAGAAGCACTGGAAGCATAAGGACGGAGACTGGGATACAAGGGAAAAGTGGGACAAATACAAGGATGTATATGAAATAATTCTTAACCAATGTAACACCCCTCCATGGCATCTTGTACCCTCCGACAAGAACTGGCAGAAAACTTATGCCGTTGCAGAAGTTGTTCTTAAAGCCCTTGAGGATCTTGACCTCAAATGGCCCGAACTTGTAACCGAAAAATTCAAACCAAAGGTAAAATAGAAATAACATGCTTAAAAAACTCCTTCTTATATCAATCTCTTTTGCCACGCTCACTGTAGCAGGGCAAAATGCATATATTCCAACCCCCGAAAATCTTAAAGCCCGTGAATGGTTTCAGGATGCAAAATTCGGAATGTTCATCCACTGGGGTGTTTACAGCATCCTGGGTGACGGAGAATGGGTGATGAACAACCAGAGAATCGACAAGCAGAGCTACCAGAAACTACCGGCCTTTTTCAATCCAATCGGCTATAACCCAGCTGAATGGGTTGCCCTTGCAAAAGCCGCTGGAATGAAATACATTACACTGACAAGCAAGCACCACGACGGATTCGCGATGTGGGACTCGAAGCTGACCGACTGGGATATAGTCGACCGCACTCCTTATGGCAAGGACATAATCAGGATGCTTGCTGATGAGTGCAGGAAACAGGGGATCAAGCTCTTTTTCTATCACTCGCAGCTCGACTGGTATCAGGAGGACTATTTTCCGAGGGGCAACACAGGATCCACGGCGGGAAGGCCTGAAAAAGGCGACTGGTATAAATATCTCGATTACATGGACGGACAGCTTACCGAACTCCTTACTAATTACGGGGACATAGGAGGTATATGGTTCGATGGTCACTGGGACAAGAAAGATGCCGACTGGAGGCTCGACAGAACCTACGGACTAATACACAAACTCCAGCCTGCCTGCCTTGTAGGCAGCAATCATCATCTGGCAACATTCCCCGGTGAGGATTTTCAGATGTTCGAAAAGGATCTTCCAGGACAAAAAACAACCGGTTTCAATCCTGACCAAAAGATGGGCGAACTGCCTTACGAGACCTGCGAAACAATGAACAATTCATGGGGATTCAATCTTCAGGATAAGAATTACAAATCGACAAAAAACCTGATCCAGTATCTTGTAAAAGCAGCGGGGTTAAATTCCAATTTCCTCCTGAATGTAGGACCCATGCCCGATGGCCGGATCCAGCCGGAATTCACAAATACACTTAAAGAGCTGGGTTCGTGGATGGACAAAAACGGAGAAACCGTCTATGGCACAAGAGGCGGACCTGTAAGCCCCCGGGCCTGGGGAGTTACAACCCAGAAAGGGAACAAGGTGTTTGTGCATCTGTTGAACCCTGAAGACACCAACCTGCTAATTCCTGATTTTGGAAAGAAAGTTAAAAATATCACATTTTATGGAACCGGGGCAAAGCTGAAGTTTAAGCAGGATGCTTTCGGTATAGCAATTTCGGTTCCGGAAGGGAGCCTTGATGAGATCGACACAATCCTTGTAATTGAACTATAAGATTATGACAATAAAACAAAACCGCCGGAACTTCATCGGCACAACCGCGAAAGGAATTGCAGCAGCAGGCCTTCTTACAGCTTCATCCTGTGCAGGCACGGGTAAAGGACTTACATCCGACCTGTTTGTTCATCATGTTTACTTCTGGCTCAAACAGCCGGTCACTCAGGAAATGAGGACAAAATTCGAGGCAGAACTCAGGAAACTTGTGAAGGTCGAGACAATTGTCGATTACCATCTCGGTGTTCCGGCTCCCACCGGCCGCGATGTTATTGATACAACATACTCATACTCCCTGCTGACATTATTCAGGAATAAGGCCGACCAGGATATTTATCAAACCCATCCCATCCATCTGAAGTTCATTGAAGAAAGCCAGGATCTGTGGGAAAAGGTTATTGTATACGACTCAATAGGTTTCTGACAATCGATTAAATATCTCAATTAATGAAGCTTTGCCCTGCAAGGCTTCATTAATTGAGAATTATCTCCAGCACCGGTATTTCGACAGGTGGTTTCAGTACAGGCAGCTGCATGCTGACTGTACTGCTGTCATCACCGCTACCTGAGCTGAATCGTATCTCGGAGGCATCATGCAGGAATTGTGCATATTTAATCTTTCCTGCCATGTTCTCCATTCTCAGCGATCCCATGGGGTATGCAAGAAGGTGGACATAAAGTCTTTTTGTTTCCGGATTATAGGTCAGTAATGTATTTGGCGGAGGAACGAAATCAGCAGGCGCCTCGGTGCATTCATAGATCGACCGGCTGTTGAATTTCATCCACTCTCCCATAGCACTGAGCCTCTCCTCTGCACGGTAGTCAAATGCACCCCTTCCTGTAGGTCCGACATTAAGCAGGAGATTGCCTCCCTTGCTCACCGATTCAATAAGCAGTTCGAGAAGCTGGGCAGGGCTCTTCCATGTTGTTTCATCGCGGTAATAACCCCATGATCCGGAAAAAGTCTGGCATGTCTCCCACGCCACTTTCTTTCCGTTTTCCTCAGGCCATTTCGTTACCTTACGCTGTTCGGGAGTTGTAAAATCCCAGCCGCCCTCAACATCCTTCAGGTCGAGGCGGTCGTCTACAATGATTCCGGGCTGAAGCGACCTGGCAAGCTTCAGAAGATTTTCAGAATCCCAGTCCTGACGCCCCTTGCCGTTCTTTCCGGGAAATGAAAAATCAAACCATATAATGCTAATCTCACCGTAATTTGTAAGCAGCTCCCTTACCTGGTTCTTCATATACTCCCTGTACCTGTTCATATCCTTGCCCTTGTTGAGGCGTTCATAATCAGCATCATTCTCCTGGCGCTGGGGATGCCTGCTGTCGATTGTGTAATCGGGATGATGCCAGTCTATAAGGGAATAATAGAATCCAACCTTAAGACCTTCAGCCCTGAAAGCGTCAACAAATTCCTTTATTATATCCCTTCCGAAAGGGGTGTTTGTCGACTTGTAATCGGTGTATTTCGTATCCCACAAACAAAAGCCCTCGTGATGCTTGGCGGTCAGAACAACATATTTCATTCCGGCCTCCTTTGCCTCTTTTGCCCATGCTTTTGGGTTATAAAGATCAGGATCAAACAGTTCGAAGTACTTCTGGTAATCTTCGGTTGTGATCCTCTCACGGTTCTTTACCCATTCATGCCTGGCAGGGAGAGCATAAAGACCCCAGTGAATGAACATGCCGAACCGCGCCTCGGTCCACCACTTCATCCTTTGCATTTTCTGGGCCTCTGTTTCCTTCGGAAGCTGAGCCGGGGCCGTCTGTGAAATTATTAACAACAGGGCCATCAGGGCTGAGATTGAAAATGTTCTTGCTTTCATTGTAATTGTTGATTGGTTGTGAAAATATTTAACAAGATGCATATAGATTTCTGTTAAAGCCGGCTGCTTAATATCTCAATCAGATCTTCCAGACCCAACTTAACAGGATTGTTTTTCAGTTCGGTAACTCTGCATACCGGTTCGATATCTTCCCCGCTTATCCCGTATTTTCCAAGAAGTGGCAAATCAAGCTCGTCAGAGAGTTTCAGCAAATATTCAATAAAGCCATCAACATAATATTCATCCGGTTTCCCATCGGAACCTAAAAAGAGTTTTCCAAGCCGTACATATTTATTCATCACCGCAGCATCAATTCTTCCTCTTCGCATTACTCTCACTGTAACTGCATTTGCCTGTGCCATGAGAGTACCGCAAACAACTCCGTGAGGTACATTGAACATCCCTCCTATTGAAGATGCAAAACCATGTACAACACCAAGTCCGGCATTTGCAAGGCATATTCCCGAAGTAAGTGCGGCAAACGACATTCCTGTTCTTGCATTAATATCATCACCATTCTGATAGGATTGAACAAGCGATGTCTTTATAGCTCCGAGTCCCTCCCATGCCAGGGCATCAGTGTATTCTGATGACTTGTCGGAAAGGTATGACTCAGTGAGTTGCGTAAAACAGTCCATACCCCCTGCTGCTGTAACTGCCTTAGGACAGGTCAGAGTCAGTTCAGGATCGACAATTGCAAAATCAGGTACGAAATTATCGTGACGTAAGGATTTTTTAAATCCTTCTTTTCCAACCTTCGAGATCACAGCGTTCTTTGTTGCCTCGCTGCCGGTGCCTGAAGTAGTAGGAATTGCGATAAACGGCAGCTTTGTTCCCGGATGCTCCCTTGTGCCGACTCCTTCAAGATATTCCTTAACGGAACCTGGCACCCGGATCATTGCCGATACTGCTTTCCCCGCATCAAGAACACTTCCGCCTCCGATTGCAACAACCGCATCGGCAGCCACATCAGCAAATCTTCCGGTTATTGAATCAATCATTTCAGGAGAGGGTTCTCCCGGAATAATAACATGATTATATGTTATGCCTTCATTACGGAACGATTCAAACAAGTAACCGGCATAAGTCGAATTCATAAATGACCCCTTTGCAGTAGCAAGGATTATGCTTTTGCCATATCTCCGGATCAATCCGGGCAAAACTTTTATTTTGCCGCTTCCAAAATATATTGCGGGCAGCCTTGAAAACTGGAAAGGTTTCACCATCCTGACTTATCTCCGGGTTCAATAACATTATACTTCACTCCATATCTCTGCTCAGCCATCATATCCTTTACAGTATCACGCCATTTGAGATAATGTTCAGTTGTCTTATGAGCCGCCACCGCTTCCTCCGATTCGAAAGCCTCGTAGATCATGAAACGGCACAGATCATCAGCATTCTGCAACACATCGAATCTGAGGTTGCCCTTCTCGTTTACAGTTCCCTTGTGATTAGAGATAGTTGCCTCTATGAAATCGTCAACCGATTCAGGTTTTACATTCACATGCACACAAGTCACAATCATAATCAGTATTTTGAGTAAAGTTACTAGTTCTGCAGTTTGTGTTATATGATCCGTATGTTTCTTTTTGTCATTCGGCGACCGATATCTTTTTCTTCTCCTTGAAGAAGAATATGAAACAGATCAGCACTGCCACGGCAATATACGCCGGAACCATCCAGATGCTTCTCCACTG
>CAZKTX010000046.1:0-12579 GCA_964555805.1 uncultured Rikenellaceae bacterium | reverse complement strand
GCTGCATTCTGCATTCCTGCCTGGTTAAGGAAAAGGTTGGCAAAACCAAAATAGAACGAAAGCGGAATACAGACGAAAATTGCGGCAATGAAAAAGATAAGGTACGACCGGTCTCTGAAAAGCACAAATGCATCCACCCCCATCAGCGATCTGGCTGTGGATGGCGTTTTTGCCTGCGGAGGTGTATCAGGAAGGAAGAAGCTGAAGAGTCCGAGTCCGATTGAAACAACAGCTGCCATGTAAAATGTCCCGGGTGTCTGCTCAATCCCAAATATTGCTATCATGAATCCCGAGATAACCCATCCGATCGTGCCGAATACCCTGATAACAGGAAACTGTTTCCCCGGATCGCTCATCTGCCTGAATGCAACACTGTTTGACAGGGCAATTGTAGGCATATAGGCAAGCGAGTAAAGCATTATTACCCAGTAGAAAGGTCCGTTCGCCGTCACCCTCGACGCAAGGAAAAGCAGCACACCTCCCGCCAGATGAAGTATACCCATAACACGCTGGGCGGGAAAATACCTGTCGGCGATCATCCCGACGAAGAAAGGGGAGATCATTGTAGCTATTGCAAGAGCGCTGTAAGCTGCGCCGATCTGAATACCTGTTGAACCCAGAATATTCGTCATGAAGGTTCCCATTGTAACATACCAGGAACCCCAGACAAAATACTGAAGAAACATCATCAGACTTAGTATTATGCTGGTTTTCTGTTTCATAGCCAGAGAGAGTTAAGATGTTGAATTAAAATTTCTGATTCAGGTTTGCCAGTCCATATTTAGCTTAAATATTTAATTTCCGCAACATGTATTCCTATTTTTATCTTTATTAACACATTTAAACCCGAAGGTGAATTTCTTTTTACTTATTTTTATGTCTTGATTAAACCTTAACCCGATAATTTATGAAAAACAATGAAATGAAGAATGGCATTTCAAGAAGAAAGTTCCTCGGGACATCAGCTGCTGCTGCTGCCCTTGCAGTGATCCCTGTGGCGTATGGCTGCAAGACTAATGCTGCTGAAGCAGCTCCTGCAGTTTCCGACAAGCCGGATTCTAAATTCGGAGGCGTTCAGATAGGTGCGATAACCTATAGCTGGCGCAGTATGCCCTCAGGAATTGAAAACGTGATCAAGTATTGTAAGGAAGCCGGCATCAGTTCTATCGAGCTGATGAGCACTGATCTCGAGCAGTATCTCGGAATACCCGAGAATCCTATGAGATCAATGTTCGGCGGCGGCGGCGGACAGCGTCAGGCTCCTCCTCCCCCTCCACCTCCACCTGCAGGTAACAGGCCCGCAGGACAGGCAGCTCCGGCACAGGCACAGAGACCTGCCGGCGGATTCCAGCGTCCTCCGCTTACTGAGGAACAGCAGGCAGCCGTGGCCAAATACAATGAGGATGTTAAAAACTTCAGGCTCAATGTAGATATGACAAAGGTGGCAGCCGCGAAGAAGCTTTTCGACGATGCAGGCATTGGCGTTCATATTGTTAAATTTTCTCCTGCCCGCTGGTCGGATGAAGAGATCGATTATGCATTCAAGGTAGCCAAGGCAATGGGCGCCAAGGGTGTATGTGACGAGATCAGCGAGGAAGCAGTCAACAAAATGGGGCCGATTGCTGAAAAACATGGAATGTACGCCATTTTCCACAACCACATGCAGTTCGCAACAGAAGGATTCAGCTATGATCCTTTCCTCGCAGTATCCCCTGCTGTGATGATGAACTTCGACACGGGTCATTTCTACGGATCAACAGGGATTCACCCGAACACAATCATCGAAAAATATCACGACCGCATCTTCAGTATTCATATGAAGGACAAAACCGGACCCAATGCCGATCCGCCAAACACGAACCAGGTATGGGGTCAGGGTCAGGCTCCGATAGCTGATGTTTTACTTCTGCTTAAGAAGAACCAGTGGCCGATTTATGTCGATATCGAACTCGAATATGAAATCAAGCCCTGGTCTGATGCTGTTAAGGAAACCAAAACCTGTGTACAGTACGCAAGGAATATCCTGATCTGATCAAAGCAGGAAAATTATACAACCCATAATTCTGAAACCCGGGAATCTACTTCCCGGGTTTTATTATTATTGACGGATCAAGCTGGAATCGACCAGATTCCCTGCCATATACAGACAGACCGCCCTTTGTGGAACCCACCTCATCGACCTGAATGCGGATCAAAAGCTTGCCTGTCTCTGATGCCTTTTTAATTTCACTCCTGCTTATGGGAACCTTCACAAGATAACCATACGATCCGGCCTCATCAAGAAGCCATCTGCGGCTCCTGTCCCTGCTGCCCCATGCCCATCCCGGCTCCTGGTTCATCCACGAGAGTATGCCCGTGTGATCAGCCGGATCATCAGCCAGAACTATCTCAGACACTTTGTTCCCGTTCACCGAGACAACTGCTTTTGACGTGTGGGGATTTGCATCTGTCTGAGGATAACTGTTCTGACCATAGCCCGGTGTTGTGCCCTTGTCGGTCACAACTGTCATTCCAATCCCTTCGGCAGTTCCCTCCTCAAGATATTTCTCCTGAGGATAGCGTGAGGCCAGCTCAGCCCTGAATTCAACTGATTCAAGCCCGGCAGTGTCAACTCCTGACGGCCATTTGAATTCATATTCAAAGTAACCCGAGCCCATTCCCCATACTTTCCTTCCTTTCTGGGTTGCAAGATGCCTTATACTCCATTCCGCCCCTGTAAACCCTGAGGCAGGAACTGATACGATTTTTACTCCCTGAGGATCTATCCCATCAACAACAAATGGCACGAAATTCCTTGCAAGAACATTGCCTGATCCATCCTTCAGACTGGCCGAAAACACCATCACAGCACCCGGAGCGGGCAGTTTCAGAGTAACAGGGTCAAGACTCACATATGTAAAAGGCTCAGCTCTTGCAGGAACATCTCCTTTAAGAGCGGTGAACTTTTCTCCCAGCCTGTCCCATCCTGTAAGGGAATACTCAACTTTCAGACCTGCAGGAATATTGTCTGTGACGGAGCTGACTCCCAGTGGCATACGGATTGTCTCGCCTCCCCTGTATCTTTTAAAGAAATCATCGCCGGCCACAAGATAAATGTCGCCGTGCAGGTCGTTCATCGTCATACCGGGAAACAGTTCATCCAGTCCGAATTCCTTTCTGCTTCTGTCGAAACGGTAGTAACCGTTCCATTCATTTACAACATCATGAAATTCAGTGAATAGGAAGCCTGCGATCTTAAGGCGCTTCCTGAATTCATTCATCATAATATGGTACTCCCATGTTATGTCGATATCGCCGGTGCTTCCGCTGTATCCCCACACCGCCCCGCACTCTGAATTCATCATCGGCTCATCGCCCTGAACATTTCCACCGATATAATTATAGTCGGAACCCGGATAAGTCTTGCTTACAATCTCATCGAGCAGACCTGCCCACTGCCTGGCGGGATTATATGAATGCCAGGTGTTAAGGTCGGTAATCACATGGTCGAGATTGCATGGCGAATTGTCCTCTACAAGCCTTGTCGGATCGAGCGATTTTGCCCTGTGATACCACGATCTGACCCATTCCTGAGTCTCTGGAGTATACGTCCTGCGTTTTGCCACGGAATCATTTGAGAACAGGCCCCAGGTCTCGTTGAAAAGAACCCAAGAGAAAATCGAGGGATGATTGTAATCACGCAGTATCTCCTGTTCGGCTATGTATTCCCAGTTTGCCTTCGCTTCGACAGTTGGCTCTCCCCAGAAGTTCGGAACATCCTCCATTATCAGAAGTCCGTATTTATCGGCCCAGTAAAGCTTCCTTGGAATTTCAGCCTTTATGTGAATTCTTAAACCGTTCAATCCCAGATTCTTTGCACGCATTATCTCATCTTTCATGAAAGCATCGGACGGGAATGTGTAGAAGCCCTCCGGATGATAGCTCTGATCGAGACTCATTCTCAGATACAACGGTTCGTTATTGAGTGCGACATACTTGAAATCCTTGCCTGGAATAGTGACAGCCGATATCTTCCTCATCCCGAAATATGTACTGATTGAATCAGCGTCGCGGCCATTCACAAGCGAAGCGGTGACTTCATACAAAAACGGGTCTTCAAGACTCCACAGTCTCATTTCACTGACGGGGATCCTGAAACTGGCGGTCGAATCGCCTGCAGCAATTCCCGATTCGAATGCAAGGCCGTTACCTTTTCCGGAAAGCTTGAAAACCAAGCCTTCTGGCGCTGGAGTGGATATGCTGACATCGGCTTTCACTTCAGCCTTGTCAATATCGGGAGTGAATCTGACGGAGGATATGTGAATATTCTTTCTTGCTTCGAGATATACAGTCTGCCATATCCCTTTGGCATTTCCGTAATACTGCTTGCCGGAGGGACGGCTGTCGAGTTCCTCATCCTCAACCCTGACTACCAGACGGTTGTCGCCCTTTCTGGAGAAGGGGGTTATGTCGAATTCAAAAGGAATGTAGCCTCCCCTGTGTTCCCCCACAAATTCTCCATTGATCCAGACACTTGTGTGAAAGTCGCTTGCACCAAATATAAGGTATACCTTTTTCCCCTTCCAGTCAGCCGCGTTTCCTGTCCTGAAAGTCCTTGAATACCAGCCAACATTGACTTTCGGCAGCTCAATCCCGCTCATCTGGCTTGCCCACGAAAACGGAACCAGTATCCTCGAATTAAACGACTCAGGTTTATCCTGCCAGCTTTCCTTAACGCCCGTATTCAGAGAATCGGGGGCAAACTGCCAGTAGCCGTTCAGGTTCAGCCACGGCAGCCTTTCAAAGTCGGGCCGCGGATGCTCCGCGAGGGGAATATCTGAATCAGGTACAGGCTGTTCCGTACTGCAGGCAATAATAAACAAAACAAAGGCTGAAAGGAGGATTATCTTCTTCATCGGTAAAAAGTTATTTGTGAAAGGTATATTTTATGTTATAACATTGTTATAACGAATGTTATAACAATGTTATAACGGGTTTACGCAAGATCCCACTGTTCCCTGAGCAGTTTCAGGGCTGCGGGAACTACAATTTTCTTATCATTTTTTGTACCGCATTCAAAGCTTACGTAATGCTTGTAGTTGATCATCTTAAGCGCCTTGAAACCAGTAATATAATTATCTCCCTCATCTTCTCCGGGCATCCTTCTGTTCTTGCGGCTCGCCACATGAACATGATTAAGATATTTCTGTCCCGAGATGAAGGCTCCCATATCGTCGGTCTCCTCCCATGTCATATGCCAGAAATCGCCCATGCATGTAACGCCGGGGGAATCAACATCGCGGCAGATCGAAGCAGCATCAGCCACCATGCGAAGGAACCATGCTTCTTTCCTGTTGAGGGGTTCGAGGATCACCGTGGTATTGTTTTTAACTGCAAATTCCCCGAGCTCCTTCAGTTGTTCAATCAGGATCTCCCTTGCTTCCACATACGGGAATGAAGGCTGCTGTCCGTTGAATCCCGGAACAAGGATCATACCGTAAGAACCAAGAGCGCCGGCAGCTGCAAGTATCTCTTTGGAACTGTCGATGCACTTCTTCCTGTCGGCTTCATTTGTTGCGATGAGCCATCCCTGAAATCCGGCACAAATAGCTGAAACCTTAACCTGACGGTTCTGAAGTGCCTTCTGAATCTCAGTGACGCGGTCGGCCAGCTTTCCTCCCCCTATCTCAAGTCCATATACTCCGTTGGCTTCCATGAAATCGAGCTTTTCAGTGAGTGTCTGACCCGGAGCAACACTCTCCTGCAATCCCAGATTGAGAGCAGGACCAGCTTTGGTTTTTTTCTTCGGGGCCAAATCGGTAGCAAGTGAAACAGCCGGAATTGTTCCAAGGGCCGCTATGGCTCCACCAACGCCGATTTTCTTCAGAAAATCACGGCGCGTATCGTTATTTGCATTTGCCATATAAATGTGTATTTGAAATTAATATTTAAGGTAAAGTACAGGTTTCTGAGATAGCGCTAATTTAATGTATTTATTGATATCTTAGCTTCAAATAAAGGCCTAACAAGTAACCCGGTAAAAAATGAAAACAACAGCTTTACTTTCGGTTCTCCTTATGCTGCTTGCACGGTCGTGTCCGCAGGAAACACCGGCAAGGCAGGATGAGGATGCAGCAGGCATATCTGATGATTCGCTTATGACCCTGGTTCAGTACCGTACATTTCAGTATTTCATGGATGGAGCGGAACCGGTTTCCGGACTGGCCAGGGAACGATTTCACGCCGACGGAGAGTACCCCGAGAACGACATGAATGTTATAACATCAGGAGGATCGGGCTTCGGGGTGATGGCGATACTTGTCGCGATTGAGAGAGGATTCATAACGAGGGAAGAGGGATATTCAAGGCTGCGTAAAAATGTGGACTGGCTTGAAACTGCTGACCGTTTTCACGGGGCATGGCCGCACTGGATGTACGGCGAAACGGGAAAGGTGAAGCCCTTTTCCCCGAAAGACAATGGGGCCGACCTTGTTGAAACTGCTTATCTTGTACAGGGACTCCTGGCTGTAAGGGAATACTTCAGAGATGGCAATGAGGATGAACGAAAACTTGCAGAGGATATTGACAGGCTGTGGAGAGAGGTTGAATGGAGCTGGTTCACAAAAGGCGGTGAGAAAGTTATATACTGGCACTGGTCGCCCGAATACGGCTGGGATATGAACTTTGCTGTTGAAGGATATAATGAGTGTCTCATTCTCTATGTGCTGGCGGCGTCCTCCCCTACATACCCAGTCAGCCCCGAAGCCTACCACAAGGGATGGGCAAGAAGCGGCGGAATAAACGGCCAGACAACCAAATACGGGTATACCCTGGAACTGAAGCATAACGGTGCTGCGGAATATGGCGGACCCCTGTTCTGGTCGCATTATTCATTCCTCGGACTCGATCCGCGAAACCTGGTTGATAAGTATGCCGACTATATGGAACATAACACTAACCATGCCCTGATCAACTGGAACTGGTGCGTTGAAAACCCCAAGAATTTCAAAGGTTATAACAAGGATTGCTGGGGTCTTACAGCAAGTTATTCAGTCAATGGTTACTCAGCTCATGCCCCGGGTGAGAACAGCGATCTTGGGGTGATATCACCCACTGCTGCAATTTCATCCATACCCTACACACCGGAGCAATCGCTCGATGCAATGAGATATTTTTACGACACTTACGGGAAAAAGCTCTTCGGGCAGTATGGCTTCTATGATGCCTTCAGCGAACAGGATGAGTGGTTCCCGCAAAGATACCTGGCCATCGACCAGGGTCCGGAAGTTGTAATGATAGAGAACTACAGGACAGGATTGCTGTGGAAGCTGTTCATGGGCTGTCCTGAAATACAGGAAGGGCTGGCAAAACTGGGATTTACATCGTGGTGAAGATGAAAAACCAGCAACCAGCAACCAGTAACCCGGTATTCGGTAATCGGTATTCGGTAAAACCAGCAACCAGCAACCAGTAACCAGCAAACTGACATTTTAATGGAAGCACAGTCAAAACACGTATTCGTAACAGGAGGAACAGGACTTGTGGGCAGTCATCTTATTTATACTCTTCTTACCCGGGGAGTGAATGTAAGGGCCATCCACCGCAAGTCGAGCAAAAGGTCAATAATAAACAGACTTATAGAATATTATGGCGGTAACGAAACTGAACTTCCAAGCCGCCTCGAATGGGTTGAATCCGACATAAACGATCCCGTGAGTCTTGCAGGTGCGATGAAGGGAACAGAGCTGGTTTATCACTGTGCGGCGGCTGTCTCTTTCGGGAATAAGGACAAGAATCTTGTTATAGACAACAATGTAAAGGGGACAGCCAATATTGTCAGGGCCTGTCTGGAGAATAAAGTCAGGAAGCTTTGCCATGTCAGTTCAAATGCAGCGCTTGGAGCCTACGACGGGGAGCAGATGGTGAATGAGGACCACGGATGGGATGAAAAGGGATACCGCTCCCCCTACGGCATCAGCAAGTATTTTTCAGAGAGGGAGGTATGGAAGGGAATCAGCGAAGGACTGGATGCAGTAATAGTGAATCCAACGCTTATACTGGGTCCGGGTGACTGGAAGCGTGGTTCTGTGTCATTCTTTTCAAAGATCGATGAAGGCTTGCTTTTCCATACAAGCGGAACAAACGGTTATGTGGATGTAAATGATGTTGTGAAGGCAATGATACTTCTGGCAAACAGCGACATATCGGGAGAAAGGTTCATACTGAATTCAGAAAATCTCGGGTATGGGCAGTTTTTTTCAATGATTGCGAAGAGTCTGAAAATAAGGGGCCCTGTGATCGGAGTTCCGCGGGCATTATCCTATCCGGCGATGATGGCTGCTCAGCTTCTTGAAGTTATCACAGGAGGGAGATCGGCTCTTACAAAGGAGATTGTAAAAGTAGCCTGGTCGAAAATTACATATGACAGCAGCAAGATAACAAGGGTTACCGGTTTCTCTTTTACTCCGGTTGAAAGGACTGTGGATGCAATCGCGAAAATCTATCTGAAAGAAAAAGGCAGAACCGGGAAATAAGCCGAATGAAAAATAACACGAGGTTCTGATTCTGATCACATTCCCAATGCCCTCTTAAGGTCATTTATCTGGCTGTCCCACAGATATATGGCATCTTCCTTTTCATCAGGTTCGGCAAAATCGGTTATAATGAGTGCGAGATCGCCGGTCAGATCGTGAACGTTTATCCTGAATTCAGAGTAATTTGTTTCTTTGTCTTGGTTCTCGTCATCCCAGTCAAAGCGTACACTTTTATTTTCCCTTACTGACGACAGGATTGCCTTATGTTCGGTTTTACCCCAGTGAAATGTATATAGATTACCTTCAATTGTAACGTCGTCTGCAAACCACTCAGCCAGGCCTTCCGGAGTGCTCAGTCGTGAGAAGAGCACCTTTGGGGAACAATTGAGAGTGTATTCCAGTTCATACTTGATTCTCATTGAATTAAAGTGGTTTGATAACTAATACTTTGCAATATAGCAAAAATTATCAAAATTCAAAACCTTATTGGAATTTTGGCAATTCCTGTATATATTTGCACCCGCAAAAAGGATCCTCCTTGCCTAACACCTTCGCTAAAGCTACGGTGTTCGAAGAAAGCTACGGTGGACAAGGCGAGATAGCTCAGTTGGTTAGAGCGCATGATTCATAATCATGAGGTCCGGAGTTCAATTCTCCGTCTCGCTACCAGAAAATCAAGCAGTTACAAAACAAACATGTGGCTGCTTTTTTTATTTGAATACACAATTGAATACACAAAAATTGATTTATCACTTATTTCAAAGAATTACTTTCTTAAGTGGAAACACATAGCTCAAGCAAAGGGAAAGCACTTTAGCTGATCAGAGTAACGACAATAAGTTATTGGTTACGATGACTAATTGTCTTTGACACAACGAACGGAAAAACCCCACCTTAACCCAAGGTCTGAATGTGTACGGATTGAAGTATATGCTGCAATAATGGATCTTGAAAAAGCTGTCGATAAGCTATATCCTGTACTTGTCCACCAATAACCAAAAATACTTTCATAGCCAAAATCTGCATGTGGACCATAAGGACTATGGGGCTCTCCTGTAATATAACCACCAGGAAGTGCTGTAAAACCTGTCTCATTAGTTATTTCTGAGAGAGTGGACTCCCAGTGGTTGATTCCAGTTTCCATTAATTTGCCTCCAGCAATATCAGCTCCACCAAGATATTCGAGTAAAACTGACCATTCTTCGTTACTGGAGACATGCCATCCTTCAGGACAGAGACTGCCATTATTCACAGCATACCAGTTATATAAAGCACCATAAGTATTCATATAGGTATTTTGATCATTAAGATACCAACAATAGGCTTCATTTGTTATAACTACCCATTGATAAGCATCTGTCAAATTAGGGATAATGCTCCCGTCATTATACCTTGTAGTTTTGAGGTTTTCAGCCATCCAAGTTTGATCTCCTATCTGAATCGTCTTATAGCAATTCCCGTCTATGTCTGTAACCGTTCCATATGTCAAATCAGGGTTAAAGGCTATGGGGCAAGGTCCTGTCGTAAAGCTTCTCTGATCTCCATATACTGTTCTCTCAATATTTGTTGCATAAGAACGTACATAATAGGTTGATTGTTCATCAAGACACTTCATTTGGCTTGTAAAAGTACCAATACCCGAACCATCAATCGTATGATCATCACCAATTGTTGGATTCTGAACCTTCGACCAGCACACTCCACGTGCAGTTATTGCATATCCTCCGTCGTTTGTAATATTTCCTCCCCCTACAGCTGAATTATAAGCAACTTCGATTATGGGATTTGTACTTAACGATATAAATGAGCCGGTAGTGAATGCAACGTCTTCTCCATATGTCGTCCCAAGCTGGTTTGTTGCCACAATCCTGTAATGGTAGATTGTTCCTCCGGTCAATCCGACCAGGTTTATACTTACTCCTACATTAGCTGATCCTGTAACTTGATTAGATGCAGGGGATGCTGTATTGCCATATCTTGATGTCAACCCATATTCGAAACTAAAGACAGTTGGCAGGTGATTGGCATTAACAGTTCCATTCATTGTCGCCGTTGTTACTTGGACATTTGATGCCTGTTGGGTAATTGCAATAGGTACCTGGCCAACGGTCGTGAATGTCACATCGTCCCCGAAATCAGTCCCGAGAGAACTTACTGCTTTTATCCTGAAGTGATATACCATACCGGGATTGAGCCCAGTAACATCAGCACTTACAACTGTGGAAGCATTTCCCGTGACAGGACTTGGCGCTGCCGTAACTGTACTTCCATATGCATTTGTTGGTCCATATTCAAACGTAACAACCGTTGATGAATGATTAGCATTGACGGAACCATTCAAAGTAGCAGTAACAGTATTAACATTTGTTGGTGATTGGGTTGTAGCCTCAGGTGCCTGGCCTGAGGTTGTGAAAGTCATATCCTCGCCCTCATCACTACCAATCGAATTTACAGCTTTTACCCTGAAATGATAAGATGTACCTTCCGATAAACCCGTTATTGAAACATATACATTAGTCATAGAATTACCACTCACCGGGCTTTGACCTGCAGTAATTGTTTGTCCATATTTACTGGTAGGACCATATTCGAATGTCACTGTTGCAGCTGCATGATTGGCATTGATCGTCCCATTCAATGTAACTCCTGTTGGGGTGATATTGCTTGCAGGCTGGGTTACACATTCCGGTGCATTGCCCAGAGTAGTAAAGGACATATCTGCTCCATAGGCAGTACCGGCAGAATTTGTAGCATAGGCACGGACATGATAAGTGGTGCCGGCATTAAGTCCGCTGATATTACTGACAAACTGACCGTCACCTGCGTTATCAATGGTCTTTGAATCTTTTCTTGTTGGATTTGGCTCCATACTCCAACATACTCCTCGAGATGTCACTTCTGCATTACCATCAGACGTAATATTGCCTCCTCCGGTTGCCGAAGTATTTGTGATATTGGTTATTGATGAAGTGGATAATACGGGCAATTCTTCCTTATTACAAGAATGAAGCAAAAATGATGAACCCAATAATAGAAAAATGATTAATGAATACCTGGTTTGGATTTTCATGGTAATGTTATTACGGCAAACAAAAGCTAGTACAGCAACCTACTAATTTACATCATAAGCGTTGAAAAAGTAAATTTTAATCGTATGATTCCATTAACCCTATACATAATTTGACTAATGAAGCAGTGAATTAGTTCGCTCAATGAAACGGAAATACTTTAAAGACCGTAGTGACGCGCAGCGGAACAAGGCCTTTTGCTGTAAAGCACCCCTAAAACCAAAGCGCATTGAATCCAATAAAAAAAGCTTATTTTTAAAATTGATTAGTACATGAACTATTTGAATTAGTTTGTACTTCCTCTGCTGGATGACGGGACAAAACATTTGTGAAACTATGAATTTTCTGTTGCTCCAACAATTCGGGAATATTTATAATCTGGCGGATAGTAAGGCTGATTTAAAATAGGAATTAATGCACAAACATTTCATAATCATATTACTATTATTATCATTTAGTAAGCTTTATTCACAGAATATCGACATAAAACTGCTTCGGTCAGTATATTCACCCGAAGCAATCCGATCTGATAATTTCTTCCGCTTTGTTTCAGATTCAGAGGTTTATCTGGTTATTGGCGCACCATCAGCCACTGCAGCCGCAGGACTTATCAGACATGATAAAACAATGTTAAGAAATGCATGTGTTACGATGGCATCTACAGTATTTAATGTTGCTGTTTCCACTGCGCTTAAATATTCTGTTAACCGTGCACGACCCTTTATAACCTACCCTGATATTATTAAGAAAACAGATGCTCATAGTCCTTCTTTTCCCTCGGGACATACATCAAATGCATTTGCCACAGCCACTTCATTGAGTCTGGCTTACCCGAAATTGTATATTATTTTTCCCTCCTTTGCATATGCCGGAACTGTAGCATATTCAAGGATGCATCTTGGAGTTCATTATCCTTCTGATGTTGCAGCCGGAGCAGTAATAGGTGCAGGATGCGCATACCTCACATATAAAGTAAATAAGCTGCTCCTGGAAAAGAA
>CAZKTX010000045.1:0-18843 GCA_964555805.1 uncultured Rikenellaceae bacterium | reverse complement strand
AATGGTTGAACAGGGAGAAAGTTGTGTCGAAGGGAACCTTTACCTCTTCCGTCAGATCGGGGGAGAGTCTCCACATTTCTATCGTCCTGTGCCTGATTGTATCCTGGGCCCCGGCATAAAAAACGGGTGACAGGCAGGTTATCAGTAATATTGCTAAGGTTCGCCTCATCAGCCGCAAATATATGAAAAAGCAAGGGGCGCTGCAAGCAACGCCCCAGGCAATCCATAAATCAGACTTCAAATATCAATCAACATTATCGTTGAGATATGCATTGTTATCTCTCAGAACCGGTCCCTGACCGTCGGCAAGCTCTTCGAGGGTGAACTTGGATACTTTGATTTCCTCCTCCTTGTCTTTGGGCGTAAGAACCATATTACGCCTGACGTAAGCCGGAACATCCTCAAACGCCTCAATATTATCCTTGATTATCTTATTCGACAGTCCTTCCTTTTTGAAGAAGTTCTGCATGTGCTTAACTTTCTGCAGGGTCGACTTCTGGTTCTCCCTCTCCTCTATTAGCTCCGATTCCCTTTTGTTGCGGACCGGGGTAAATTCTTCCGGCATTTCATGGTCGAAATGGAGTCTCCCCTGTTTTTCCTCCTCAGAATCAATCGATTCATGTTGAGTTGTTTTCTGCATTACAGAGAAGGAGTTTTCTCCTCTGTCGGGGATTATATGCGGAGGAACGGGATGCAGTTCTGCGAGAAGCTCAACTTTCTTAGGCTTGGGCTTTTTATATGGTGTAAGAATGCTGTTCGATGGAAATCCCGTTGCGATTACAGTTACACTTATCTCCTTGCCAAGGCTCTCATCCTGCGACAGTCCCCTGATTATAAGTGCATCCTCCGAAGAAGCTTCATACATGTAATCGGTTATCTGGCCGAGTTCATCCATTGTAAGCTCGTTATCTCCGCTGCCTGACGCGATGTTTACAAGAATACTCCTGGCTCCTGTGATATCATTTGAATTCAGAAGAGGTGAGGAAAGTGCATTTTCTATTGCGGTGCGGGCCCTGTCTTCGCCTGAGGCAAGTCCCATTCCCATTATTGAGACACCCGAATCCTTCATAACTGTTTCAACATCGGCAAAGTCAACGTTTATATAGCCGGCAACAGTAATTATTTCGGCGATCCCCTTCACCGCCGTTGCCAGGATATCGTCGGCTTTTGCAAATGCGGCCGATACTCCGAGATCCCCATAAATCTCGCGGAGTTTCTCGTTGTTTATCACGAGAAGCGAATCAACATGCTCTCCCAGGTGACTGATCCCTTCTATTGCATAGTTGATCCTCACCTTGCCTTCCGACTTGAAAGGTATTGTCACAACGGCAACTGTCAGATATCCTGCATCCCTGCAGGCCTTGGCGATTACTGGGATAGCACCGGTACCTGTGCCTCCTCCCATTCCGGTTGTCAGGAACACCATTTTTGTATTGCCCCCGATTGCATCCATCACTTCACCGATGTTCTCCATGGCAGCCTGGCGTCCGACCTCCGGTTTGCTTCCCGCACCCCGTCCTTCAGTAATTGAGGCGCCAAGCTGGA
The DNA here is from genome assembly GCA_964555805.1 of uncultured Rikenellaceae bacterium. Taxonomy (GTDB): domain Bacteria; phylum Bacteroidota; class Bacteroidia; order Bacteroidales; family VadinHA17; genus LD21. Next base: position 17,298 of record CAZKTX010000045.1, on the reverse strand, counting down.
CCTTTACAGGCACCTGGCTCTTTTCAAGAGCCTGATGGTCGGTATTGCAAACCACAAAATTGACATCCCTGATGCCTTTGTCGAACATATGGTTAACTGCATTATTGCCGCCGCCCCCTATTCCGACAACCTTTATTATGGATGACCTCTCAACCGGAAGGTCAAAACTAATCAAATCATCTTCCATGGTCTCTTTTTTAAATTGTTATTGAACAACATCTTCAATCCGGTCAAACCATCTGTCAGTTAATTGTCTGATCTTCCACATCAAACATGCTGGCTATCATCTGCTTTATCTTTTCAGTTATCGGAACCCTGTCGGGTGCGACAGGTTCAGGGGCCTCAGCTTCCTCCGGTTTCTCAACCTGTTTGCTTTCAACCTTTTCGGTTCCGGGCTTTTTGGTTTTTACAAAATCTTCCTTGCTTCCGGCCTCGAACGATTTCTTATAAGTTTCAAGGTGGTCAATACCCCTCAGTATCAGTCCGACGGCTGTTGCATACATCGGCTGGTTAAGCTCATCCTTTCCCCTGCCTGCAAGGTGCTCATTTGAATAGCCTATCCTCACATCCATGGCGGTGCGGAAATTCATCAGCTGGGGAAGGTGTTTCAGCATTGCTCCTCCTCCCGTTATAACGATTCCTGCTGCCAGCTTGTCGGCATAACCTGAATTCTGTATCTCGAAATTCACTATCTCAATTATCTCCTCCATCCTCGATTGTATTATACCGGCAAGGCTTCTGAAGGATATCTCCTTCGGGTTCCTGCCGCTGATGCCCGGGATTGCAACAACCTTATCTTCGGGAGCAATATCCCTGAGGGCAGAGCCATATTGTATCTTAAGCTGCTCGGCATGCCTTTCGAGAATCGCACAACCTTCCTTTATATCCTTTGTGATCACATTGCCGCCGAAAGGTATCACAGCAGTATGCCTGATTACGTTGTCGTAGTAAACTGCCAGGTCGGTTGTGCCTCCGCCGATATCGACAAGGACAACACCAGCTTCCTTCTCATCCTCAGTAAGTACAGCATCAGCTGAGGCAAGCGGTTCAAGAATGAGATCCTTGAGCTTCAGGTCGGCCCTGCTTATACATCTCTCGATGTTCTTGGCCGCTGCGACCCGGCCTATGACGATATGGAAATTGGCCTCGAGCTGATGACCGCAGATACCAATCGGATTCTTGATGCCCGGTTCATTGTCGATAATGAAAACCTGCGGAATCACATGAATTATCTCCTCCCCCATTTCGACATGTATCTTATACATGTCTTCAATAAGCTTGAAGACCTCTTCCTTCTTTATTTCTTCATCGAAGTCGTCACGCATCCTGGAGCCGCGGGTCTTGATGCTTCTTATATGCTGACCCGCAATTCCTACAAAAACCTCATGAAAAACGACTCCTGTAGTTTTCTGAACATCGTCAACAGTTGCCTGTATTGCATTTACAGTCTCCTCAATGTTCTGGACAACTCCTCTCCTGACGCCCGTTGAAGGAGCCTTGCTTATCCCGAGAATCTCAATTTTGCCGTTCTCGTTTTTCTTACCGACAATGGCCACAATCTTTGTTGTTCCAATGTCGATTGCTGCTACATACTGTTCCTTTTTGCTCATAGTCTGATATATGGATTATTCTTTACCTTCGTTTGCATACTATCTGATCCTTGTAGGCAAGGCTGATAGACCTGTACCTGTCCCAGCCGACTTCGGGCAGGACTTTATCGTAAAACACCTTTAAGTGTTTAAGTTTCTTCTCAAATTCTCCCGGGCTTCCAAGATGGATCACATGGTTGCCGACTCTCGGGATAAGGTCAATCTCGTCATGCCTGTCAACAAAAACCTGATCAATCTGGGCCGACCAGAAATCATCCCTGTTTATATAATTAACAAGATAAAAGACATCCTTAAGTATTGTGTTCTTTATGCTTGTATCCAGAACACTTACACCGTTAAGCATTGCCTGGCTTATATTTACATTGCCGCCTACAATATGGAGCCTGGGGGTGTAAAGGTTCCTTCTTCTTATCACAACACCTTCGTCGTCGATATAATAATCGCCACCGTTTGCAGCCATCACCCTCATGATCGGAGTGCGCTGGTCTCCTACAATATGAAGCACTCCGTCAATCGACATGAAGACCTCAGCTGTTTTAAACTCCCTGTAGCCGCTCATTGTCTTCTCGATCTCCTCAATATTGATCTCCTTCACAGTCTTTCCCACAGGATTCCCGTTCTTATTCAGGATTGTGTTCCGGATATCCCTTTCGGTGACGAAATTATAGTCGGCCGAATCCACTATTGTTATCTCTATCTTATTGCATTTTTTGGTATTATGCCAGTGAGAATACAAGACCGGCGCTATAACCAGGTATAGCGACGGAATAAGCAGTAATATTCTCAGAGTCTTTTTCATTTCATTCTGCTGTTCAGTAGTTTCTCCTCTATCGGCGCAACGAGCTTATCTATATCTCCGGCGCCTATCGTAACAAGAACATCAATAAGATCGGGATCAAGGATGCCGGGGATATCACCGGGCATCATCATCTTCCTGCCAGGTGATTTCATTCTTGAAAAGATCATCTCCGAATCGACTCCCGGGATCGGTTTTTCCCTTGCAGGATAAACAGGAAGAAGGATCGCCTCGTCCAGTTCATCAAGTATCCGGGCAAAACCGTCGGCATGATCGCGGGTGCGCGAAAAAAGATGAGGCTGGAATATGCCAGTGATCTTTCTTCCCGCAAAGTACTCCCTTACATTTGTTATGCATGCTCTTATCTCCTCAGGATGATGGGCATAATCGTCGATGTATGCAAGGCCCGGAAGATCAACCCTTATGTCGAATCTTCTCCTTACCCCAAGGAACCCTGTAACGGCCTTCCTGATTTCATCCGCAGTGACTCCGCAATTCAGAGCCAGGGCCACAGCTGCCGTAAGATTCTCAATATTTACAATTCCGGGAAAGGGGAATTCAATATCCTCAATAACACCACCGGGGGTATGAATATCAAAGATGTAATTACGTCCCGACCGTCTTAGGGCGCCGTACCTGTAATCGGCTTCCGGTTCTGAGCCGTATGTAAACCCGCTGACTCCTGCCGGTATCTCAATCCGGTCCCTTATTCTGTAGTTGATAAAAAGCAAACCCTGCTTCCTGATTTTTGAACAGAACTCGTTATATGCTTTTATCATCGCCTGATGGTCGCCGTATATGTCGAGGTGATCCGCATCGACAGATGTAACAACAGCCATAAGCGGACTGAGCCTGTGAAACGACCTGTCAAACTCATCGGCCTCCATAACAAGATACTTTCCACTTCCTGTAAGCAGGTTTGAGCCGTAGTTCTTTGATATGCCTCCAAGAAAGGCAGTGCAATCAACATGCGACTGCTTGAGAAGATGCGCTGCCATTGTCGAAACAGTTGTCTTGCCATGGGTTCCTGCTATTGCAACTGTATCTCCCGATGAAGATATCTCACCAAGCATTTCCGATCGCTTGTAAATTCTGTAACGGTTCTTGCGGAAAAATGAAATTATATGATTCTCCGGCGGAATTGCAGGAGTGTAGACAACTATCACCCTGTCGCGGAACCGGACCTCACTGAACAGGGGCGGAATCTCCTTCAGGGAATCTTCATAGGTTATAAAGCACCCCTTTGCGGCAAGCTCCCTTGTAATAGCCGATTCGGACCTGTCATAGCCGCCGGTCAGATATCCCTCCTGCTCATAATAAAGTGCAAGAGCACTCATGCCGATGCCTCCGATACCGACAAAATAGATCCCGTCTATGGTTCTCAGGTCGATCATCCTTCAATGAGTTTGATTACTTCGCGGGCTATGCGGGTATCTGCGTCCCGTTCGGCCATCTTTATAATATTTCCTGACAATGTGCTTCTCTTCCCTTCGTCAGAAACAAGTTTCAGCGCCTCAGGCACGAGCCGATTGCCGGCTTCGGAATCAGGAACAACAATCGCCGCATCCTTTGCTGCGAGCGCCATTGCGTTTTTTGTCTGGTGATCCTCGGCGACATTTGGAGACGGAACAAGGATAACCGGTTTCCCGACAAGGCATAACTCTGAAATAGTGCCCGCTCCAGCCCTTGAAATTATTACCGAGGCTGCCGAGAATGCAAGATCCATCCTGTCGATGAATGAATGGACGGATATCCTGCCTACCTGTTCAGGAACAAGTTTCCTGACATCATCAAAGTAGTACCTGCCTGTCTGCCAAAGCCACTGACATCCGGAATTTCTCAGGACCTCCAGGTTTTCCGAGAGGCACCTGTTGATTGTTCCTGCCCCGAGTGAACCTCCAAGGACAAGGACAACCGGCAGCCCGTCGCTTAAACCGAAGAACCTCAGCGCTTCTTCCTTCTTAAGAGTCAGATCATCAAAGTTCTGGCGTACAGGATTCCCGGTGAGAATTATCTTCTGTGCCGGGAAGTATTTTTCCATACCGTCGTATGCCACGCATATTACGGAAGCCTTTTTAGCCAGAAGACGGTTTGTAACACCTGCATAGCTGTTCTGTTCCTGGATCAGGATGGGGACATTCATTCTGCCTGCCTGTTTCAGAACTGGTCCGCTCGCATAACCGCCCACTCCAACTGCAGCATGAGGCCTGAATTCCTTAAGGGTTCTTCGTGCGATCCTTAGGCTTGCAATCAGCCTGAACAATACATTTATGTTCCTGAATATGTTCTTCCGGTTTATCCCGGCAACCGGCAGTCCGACTATCCTGAAACCGGCAGCCGGCACCTTTTCCATCTCCAGTTTGCCTTCGGCGCCAACAAAAAGCAACTCGATATCCGGATCAATCCGGCGCAGGGCATTTGCAATCGAGATAGCCGGGAACACATGGCCCCCGGTACCTCCACCGCTGATTATAACCCTTTTATGCTCCGGCCGGTTCATATATTCTTTCTCCTTCGTCAGATTTTTCCTCCTCCGGCAATTCTTCCTTGCGGATCCTTGCATTTACTACCCTGCTGACACTTAGGATGGCTCCTATCGAGAAGCTCATCACAAGCGCCGAGGTTCTTCCCCAGCTTACCATCGGCAGCGTCTGGCCGGTAACAGGGAAAAGACCCACTGCAACCAGCATGTTTATCATTGCCTGAACTGTTATCATTACAACCAGGCCGATCACCAGATAGGCAGGAAAAGCGGCATCGCATTTTCTTACAATTGTTATCCCCCGGAAGAGCAGGACCATATAGGCCAGTATCAGAGGCAATGCACCGAAAAGCAGACCGTATTCCTCAATAATAATCGCGAAAATAAAGTCGGAATTCGACTGCGGCAGCATGTTGCGCTGTGTGCTTCCTCCCGGCGCCTTGCCGAATAATCCGCCTGTCGATATTGCAATCTTCGCCTGATTCGACTGGTAGTTTGCATCGTCATCCACCTTACTTGAGAAATGAGATTGTATCCTCCTCTCCCACGTCTTCACCCTGTTATCATCCGAAACCAGCATCAGAACCCCTGCCATTATCACAATTCCGACGATTGCCATTCCGACGTAAGCCAGCAGAAATTTTATCGGCACGCGTCCGATAAACATTATTATCATACTAATACCGAATACCATGACCGCTGTGGACAGGTTCTCGGGCATTATGAGGCCGCAGACAACTGCAACCGGGATCATCATGTATTTTGTTACGAGCATGAAATCGGTCAGCTTGTCCTTGAATTGTCCCAGGACCCTTGCCAGATATATGACAAGAGTCAGTTTGGCTATATCGGACGACTGTATCCTTCCGACACCCGGAATATAGATTGCCCTGACGGCATCATTGATCCTGTCGCCTATAACAAAGGTGAGCGCGAGCAGGACAATTGAAAAAAGCAGAAACAACCCTGAAAGCCTGTAGTATATCCTGTAAGGGAGATAGTGTACAACGACTATTATGCCAAGGCTCATTGCAAGGATAATAAACTGGCTTCTCAGGAAGTATGAAGTGTTTCCTCCATGCCTTAGATAGGCTACGCTTACTGAAGAACTGTAAACGGCCAGCAGTGAGTAGATCATAAATACAACAACAAGCGCCCAGATTACCCTGTCGCCCTTGAATGTTTTAGTGAGCCAGCCTTGTTGCATTTTTATACTTTTAACTAAAGATTCCTCACAGCCTGCTTGAACTGCCGGCCCCTGTCCTCATAATTATTGAAAAGGTCGAAACTTGCACACGCCGGCGACAGCAGAACGGTCTGACCTTTACGGGCCAGGTAGTACGACGACCTTACGGCCTCAATCATTGAGGATGTCTCAACGATAGTTGGCACAATGTCCCTGAACGACTCCACTATCTTCCTGTTGTCCTTGCCCAGGCAGACAATCGCCGTCACTTTCTGCTTCACAACCGGGAAAAGCTCGGAATAATCATTCCCCTTATCGATACCTCCTGCAATCCATACCACATCGGTCTCCATGCATTCAAGGGCGTACCATGTCGAATTGACATTGGTGCCCTTTGAATCATTTATAAAATTGATCCCGCAGACAGTTATAACCGGTTCGAGCCGGTGCTCTACGCCCTGAAAATCGGAAAGACTTTCCCGGATAGTCTCTTTCCTGATAGTCAGAACTTTGCCTGCAATAGCCGCTGCCATTGAGTTGAAAATGTTGTGGCGGCCCTTCAGTGCCAGATCGTGAATTGTCATGAGGTTGGTTTTAGTATTGTAATCAATAATCAGTTCATCGTTCTCGATCCAGGCTGCCATATTATCCTTCGAATCAGCTGAAAAGGGAAGGAGGGTCATTCCGTACTCTTTTGCAGCCAGCTCTTTCTTTATAATCGGATCATCGGCCCAGTAAATGAGGAAATCCGACTTCTGCTGGTTTCTGGTAATCCTGAATTTGGAATCTATGTAATTCTGCAGGTTATGATCGTACCTGTCGAGGTGATCAGGTGTTATGTTCATCAGAATTGCGATATCAGCCCTGAAATCGTACATCCCGTCAAGCTGGAAACTGCTCAGTTCTATAACATAGTAGTCAAAACCTCCCTCAGCCACCGCCATCGCGAAACTGTTGCCTACATTACCTGTCATTGCAGCGTTCTTTCCCTCTTTTTTAAGGATATGGTAAATCAGGTTTGTAACCGTTGTTTTCCCGTTACTGCCAGTTACACAGATTTTTATGCCTTCCGCATACCTGCCGGCAAATTCAATTTCCGAAATCACCGGTATTCCCTTTTCACGAAGCCTGAGAATGAGCGGGGCGTCCTCACGGATTCCCGGGCTCTTGATAACCTCAGCGGCAGACAGTATCTCACTCTCCGTGTGTCTGCCTTCCTCCCATCTTATCTGGTTCCTGTCAAGTAATTCCCTGTACTTTTCCTTCACCTCCCCCATGTCGGATACAAAAACATCGAAGCCCTTCTTCTTCGCCAGAATTGCAGAGCCTGTACCGCTCTCGCCCGCACCTAGTATCACAATCTTATTCATTCCCTTTATCTGATCTTAAGAGTCACAATGCTTATTACTGCAAGAATTATCGCAACAATCCAGAACCTCGTTACAATCTTTGGTTCAGGATATCCCTTCTTCTGATAATGATGATGTAGGGGCGCCATGAGAAATATCCTGCGCCCTGTTCCGTATTTCTTCCTTGTCCGCCTGAAGTGCGAGACCTGAATTACAACCGACAGATTTTCAACTAGAAAGATCCCGCACAGTATCGGAATCAACAACTCCTTTCTTATTGCAATTGCAAAAACCGCAATTATGCCGCCAAGGGCAAGGCTTCCTGTATCGCCCATGAAAACCTGGGCAGGATATGAATTATACCACAGGAAGCCGATTGTGGCTCCTATAAATGCTGCGGCGTATATAACAAGCTCCGCACTGCCGGGTATATACATTATATTCAAATAGTTGGCATATATTGTATTACTGGATACATAGGCGAGAATACCCAGCGCTGTGCCTATTATAGCCGAAGTGCCTGTTGCGAGTCCGTCAAGTCCGTCTGTGAGGTTTGCCCCGTTGGAGACTGCAGTAAGGATGAAAATCACAATAAGCACATAAACAAGCCAGGTTGCAGGCTTTCTTAAACCTTCGGGAATGAAAGCCACAAGCCATGCATAGTTGAACTCGTTGTTCTTCACAAAGGGTATTGTTGTCTTTGTCGATTTATGCTCCATTGATACCTGGCCGTCGCTGTAAAAAGGCCGGTCCTGGTCAAGCATCTCAATCCTTTCCCTTGGAGTGAGTTCAGAAACAGGTACTTTCTCCATGATTATTACATCCCTGCTGAAATAGAATGTAACACCGATAATAATTCCAAGAACAATCTGGCCGAGAAGCTTTGAACGTGCCGCCAGTCCTTCCTTATTCTTTTTGAACACCTTTATATAATCATCTACAAAACCTATGAAGCCCAGCCATACTGTTGTGAGTATCATCAGAAGTATGTAGATATTGTCGAGCCTTGCGAAGAGGAGTACCGGTATCAGTATGCTTGCAAGAATTATGATGCCGCCCATCGACGGGGTTCCCTTCTTCTGGTACTGGCCTTCGAGTCCGAGGTTACGTACAACCTCACCGACCTGCTTAAACTGGAGGTAGTTGATTATTTTCTTTCCTATAAGCATAGAGATGAAAAGGGATGTGATTACAGCCAGGGCCGACCTGAATGATATGTAATTGAACATACCGGCTCCGGGCACATCAAGCTGATCGAGATATCTGAAAAGATAATAAAGCATACCTTAATTATTGTTTTTCATCAGCAGGGCTGACTTGAGCTCTTCCCTGTCGTCGAAATGATGTTTCACACCGTTTATTTCCTGGTAATTCTCATGCCCCTTTCCTGCCACAAGCACCACGTCGCCCTGTCCGGCAAGCAGTACAGCTGTCTTTATGGCCTCCCTCCGGTTAGTGATCCTGAGGACTTTCCGCCTTACATCCGGGGTGATTCCCGCTTCCATGTCATCAAGTATCTTATCCGGATCCTCAGTCCGGGGATTGTCGGATGTAAGAATTACCTTTGAGCTTCCTTCGGCAGTGATTGCCGCCATAAGCGGACGCTTTGTGCGGTCCCTGTCGCCTCCGGCCCCAACCACTGTTATCAGTTGTTTGTCACCGGGCCTGATCCTGTTGATTGTTGTTATTACATTCTTCAGGGCGTCGGGAGTATGGGCATAATCGACAAGGCAACTTATTCCTCCCGGACCTTCGACAACTTCGAGCCGCCCCGGAACGGACTTCAGTTCGCTCAGTATCCTTAGCACTTCCTCCTTCTCAGCACCGAGAATCACGGCAGCCGAATAGACTGCAAGAAGATTTGAGGCATTGTAGTCGCCGACAAAGCGGGTCCATACATCTTCTCCCTGTATCCTGAGCGCCATACCCGAAAAATCCTGCTCGAGGACAGTACACCTGAAATCAGAAACTCCCCTTGTTGAAAAAGAATATTTGGAAGCCTGGCAATTCTGGATCATCACCTTACCATTCCTGTCATCGCTGTTTACGAGGGCAAATGCAGATGAAGGAAGGGAATCAAAAAAGGCCTTCTTAGCATTCAGATAGTTGTCGAAAGTCTTATGATAATCAAGATGATCGTGTGTCAGATTTGTAAAAATGCCGCCGGCAAAACTCAACCCGGATATCCTCTTCTGGTCAACAGCATGACTGCTGACCTCCATGAATACATAGTCGCATCCGGCCTCAACCATGGCTGCAAGAGTCCTGTTCAGCTCAACCGGATCGGGTGTTGTATGTGTGGCGGGAAGCTCAGTATTAACAATGTAATTACAGACTGTTGAGAAGAGGCCGCACTTGTAGCCCAGCTTAGTGAACATCCTGTAAAGGAGGGTGGCAATTGTTGTCTTTCCGTTAGTCCCGGTTACACCTGTCAGTTTAAGTGACGCGGAGGGATTGCCATAGAATTCAGAAGCTACTATTCCAAGTGTCCGGGCTGAATCATCAGTCTTTATCCAGCACACACCTTCTCCTGCATTAGAAGGAATTGTTTCACAAATAACAGCCTTTGCCCCTGCCTGAACAGCAGTTGAAATAAAATCGTGCCCGTCGCTTTTTGTTCCCCTGACCGCCACGAAGAGCGTTCCGGGACCAGCATTGCGTGAATCGAACGAGATATCACCGATCACTGTATCGATGTTGCCTTTGACAGACACAATCCCTGCATTCCTTATAAGATCACTTACCCGTTTCATACCAGATCACATATTCATATCGAGTGAAACAACACTGCCCTCATAAACCCTGGCTCCATGCTGGGGTGATTGCCTGAGGACCCTACCCTTGCCGCTGTATTTTACCTTCAGCCCGGCATTTTCTATCAGATACACTGCGTCTCTCAGACTCATTCCCCTTACATCAGGCACAAGGCCCTTTGTGACATCCACACCAACCAGTCTTATTGTGTCGCCGTTTTCGCGCGTTGCCACCCATTCTTCCTTTGAAGTCTTTCGGTATCTTACATCGAGTTCTCCAAGAACTTCATTTATATCAGCCCTCAAACCATTTCCGGCCTCTGGGACAAGCCCTTTCATTTCCTTTTCCTTACCGGAATTGTTTTCAGCCCTGTAATCGCGATAGAATGTTGTTGCATAAACCTTGTCGGAAATCTCCTTGAAGACCGATCCGGCAACAATGTTTCCGTAGTAAACCCCGTTCGAAGGGGCATTCACAACCACAATGCAGGAGTAGAGAGGATTTTCCGCAGGAAAATAGCCCACAAAGGAAGCCTGGTATGTAATCTTACGGCGATATCCCTGGTTGTTCATCGCTATCTGTGCTGTACCTGTCTTGCCTGCTATCCTGTACTCCGGATTCTTAAGGTTCATTGCCGTTCCTTTTTCAACAACACCCTCCATCATTGCCCTGGCTTTCCGGATTGTGCTTCGCGAAGCGATTGAATTTATTATAACTTCGGTCCCGAAACTCTCCACAACCGACCCGTTATTCAGGATAGCTGTAACAAATCTCGGCCGCATCATCTTCCCGTTATTCGCGACTGCATTGTAAAATGTAAGTGTCTGAAGGGGGGTCATCTGTACTTCGTAGCCATGCGACATCATAGGCAGGGAAAGACCTGACCAGAACTTGTCGCCGGGATATCTTATAAGAGGTTTGCCTTCACCTTTTATCTGAACGTCAAGAGGCTGGTTGAGTTTCATCGCATACAGCCTGTTTACAAAAGCCTTCGGATTATCCTTGTAGTTCTCATTTATAATCATTGATGTGCCCACGTTCGATGAATACTCGAAAACCTCCTTCACAGTGATCTTTCCGTACCCTCCTTCCTTTGTATCCCTGACTATCTTGTTGTAAAATCTGACTGTTCCGTCGCCTGTGTCAACAATATCGCCTGTATCAACAACTCCATCCTCGATAGCAGCCATCAGGGAAGCCAGCTTGAATGTCGATCCGGGTTCGGTGCTTTCGGCAATTGCATAGTTGTATGTTTCGTGATAGCTACCGTCATCGGCCCTTTCAAGGTTTGCTATTGCACGGACGTCGCCGGTTGAAACTTCCATAAGGACTGCACATCCATGATGGGCATTATGCCGTCGCAGCTGCTTTTCAAGAGCGCTGGAAGCTACGTCCTGGAGATCAATGTCGATTGTTGTCTGAATGTCGTGCCCGTCCCTGGCCTCTATGCTCTCACCGTTATTTACAATTATCCAGTCGCCACCGGTAAGACGCTGTTTAACAACCATTCCGTTCTTACCTGCAAGCTCCTTGTCGAATGAACCCTCAAGTCCAACACGTGTTCCTTCAGTTCCCTGGTTCAGGTAACCTATAGTCCTGGCGGCAAGTTCGTCATTCGGAAGAATCCTCCTGTTTTCAGGCTGGGCAACAAGCCCTCCGCGGAACTGGCCCTCCCGGAAAATCGGGAGTTCCTTAATCTTTTTCAGAGTTGCATAATCAACCCTCTTCTGTACAAGAAAATAACGGTCACCCCTCTTCCTTGCTGCTGTGATAACTGATTTCCAGCCTGATGCCGACCTCACTCCAAGGTATCTCGACAAGCCCTGACTTAACCCGTCAATTCCTCTTGTCCAGGTTTCGCCCGACATGCCGCTGCTCCTTGTATCCATGTATATAGAATAATAAGGTACGGAACTGGCAAGCAGCCGTCCATCTCTGGCCAGAATATCACCCCTGTTTGCCGGCATCTCGGCAGTCTTGAAAACATACTTCTCACTTAATTCCGACCATTTCCCCTTCTGTATATACTGAAGTACAAGAATCTGAACAATCAGTGCAAAACCGCATAGTATCAAAACAAGGTAGACAACCCCGCTCCTGAATACTATTTCGTCCCTGACCGTCATCCTGTTCACTATTTTTCAGTTACAATTTTATATGGAGGAGTCTTGAGCTCCTCAAGTCCCAGTCCCTTTTCGCTTACAAGCCTTGAAACCTCCGACTGCCTGCTCACCGACATCAACTGGGTCGAAGTTGAAAGTGCTTCCGCCTTGAGATCCTTTACCTCTCTTGTCAGACTGGCGCTCTCGCGTGTTATCCTTTCCGCATGAAAGCGGTTGCCGATGTAAAAGGCCCCGAGAATAGTAAGGAAGATTATGTACCACAGGTTTTTAAGCACTATCACATCGGAGAAGATAATCCCGCTCATCAGTTCCTTCACGAAACTGCCGTGCTTGCCCTGTCTGGGCTTTTCCTCTTTCTGTTCCGGGTTACTCATATCTTTTCCGCAATCCTTAGCCTTGCGCTTCTGGCTCTTTTGTTATCTTCAATCTCCAACTCATCAGGTACTGTACCCTTCTTGTTTATTACCCTGAAAGGCGTGATCAGATTCCCGTAAAAGTCCTTATTCTCCTCTCCCTCAAAATTTCCAGTCCTCATGAAGTTTTTTACTATCCTGTCCTCCAGTGAATGATATGTTATCACAACCAGCCGGCCATCCTTCTTAAGAACAGAAAGCGCCTGTTCAAGCATCTCCCTGAGGCATTCAATCTCGTGGTTCACGGCAATCCGCAAAGCCTGGAACACCCTTGCATAAAATTTATGCTCCTGCCTGAAAGGAGCCAGTTTGCCGATAGCTCCGATCATATCGTTAACAGTCGCCAGGGGTTTAACCGCCCTTGCGGTGACAATTTCCCTCGCAATACGCCTGGAGTTTATAAGCTCGCCGTAATCGTAAAATATCTTTGCCAGTTCCGCTTCGCTCAGATTCTTCAAAAGAGCTGCTGCTGTCACAGAACCTTTCTTGTTCATCCTCATATCAAGCGAAACATCCTGGCGAAATGTAAAACCCCTTTCCGGCTCATCGAACTGATGAAATGAAACGCCAAGATCTGCTATTAGTCCATCGATATAATCTATTCCGTTGAATTTCAAATTATTCTGAAGAAACCTGAAATTCTGATTAAGAAAGATGATTCTTTTGTCGTCGGGAACATTGCGCTTTGCATCCTCATCCTGGTCAAAAGCGATCAGCTTTCCCTTACCAAGGCGCTGGAGTATCTCAAGTGAATGGCCTCCTCCCCCGAACGTGACATCGACATATATACCCCCGGGACGGATGTTCAGTCCCCTGATACTCTCCTCAAGCAATGCAGGTACATGGTAAAACATTAGTCTATAGGCTCATTAGTGCTTCCGCCCAAAAGCTTTTCAGCCAGGTCGGCAAAATCATCGGATTGCATTCCAATAGTTTCATAAACCGATGCCGGCCATATCTCAATCCTTCCGTCCTGCCCGGCCAGAACAACATCCCTGTCGGCGCCGATCAGATCCATAAGCCTTCTTGGGATCAGCATCCTGTTGTTGTTGTCAAGAACAAGCTCGGCAGTCCCCTTGAAAAAGTTCCTGAGGAACATGTTGTGCTCACGGTTGTAGGGATTGATCTTTTTCCTGATCTTTTCGAGTTGCCTGTTCCAGTCGTCAATTGCATACAGCACAAGGCAATTCTCAAAAATGTCTTTCCTTACCACAAAGTGATCCTGTGCAGAGGCGGGCATCTGCTTCTTGAATGCTGACGGAAGGATTATCCTTCCTTTGGCATCCACTTTGCACGGGTAATCACCAATAAAAGTGGCCATTCTTCAAATCGCTCAATTAAAACGCTAAAATATGTAAAAATTATCCACTTTACTCCACTTTGCTCCACTATTTTTTTATTGATTGTTAATAACTTTTTCAGGTGGTCATGTTGAAACGCTGAATTAATGGTTGTTTCATCACCTGAAAAACTTTCAAGAGAGGTATGGGACCGCCAGAAGATGGCATATCCTTCCGGCTTATTACACCCCCCAACCCCCCTAAAGGGGGGCTTAAGATCGCTGATTTACAACTATGTAAGGTTTTTGAATGATATTACCAGGCTGGATAACTATTCGTTCCTAAAATCGAAAACTATCAACTTATTGGTAATCTCTAAAGTATTATATTGCTCATTGTCTGATTCTTAGCCCCCCTTTAGGGGGGTTGGGGGGTAAAAATGGCGGCGGGTGAAAAATGGCAGGAGCTGAAAATTTTTAATACTTTTGCATCCGGGATTCAACTAAATCTCAGAATGGGAGACCAGAAAAAAACGGATAACGTCCTTCAGGTCGATGTGGAACAGATTCTTGCTTCAAAGAACCCGGCTCTGAAGAAGGCGGTTCCGGGCTTTCTGATCAGGTACCTGAAGAAGATCGTTCACCAGGATGAACTGAATGTCTTCCTTAGAAAGGCCGGTCATCTGAGGGACGCTGAATTCATAGCTGCAGGACTGAAAGAATTCAATATAAGCTACAGAGTTACCGGAAGTGAAAACCTTCCTGAAAACGGCAGGTATATTTTCGTATCAAACCACCCCCTTGGAGGACTCGACGGACTGGTTTTCATCCACGAACTTTCGAAATATTATCCTGAAATTAAATTCCCCGTAAATGATATCCTCATGAACATCAGGAATCTTTCGGGGATCTTTCTTCCGGTCAACAAGCACGGCTCACAGGACAGGGAAGCCGCGATTGCAATAGAAAACGCCTATGCGTCAGAAAACCAGATACTGTATTACCCTGCAGGACTGTGCTCGCGAAAGAAGAAAGGAGTCATTTGCGACCTGAGATGGCATAAAAGCTTTATAACCAAAGCTGTACAATACAAAAGAGATGTTGTTCCCGCTCATTTCTCCGGCCGCAATTCAAACTTCTTCTATAACCTCTCCAATATCAGAACCTTTCTCGGAATCAAGGCCAACATCGAAATGCTTTATCTTGTAGACGAGCTGTTCAGGCAAAGGGGAAAGACGGTCGACCTTGTGTTCGGGGAGCCAATCCCGTGGCAGACCTTTGACAGGACAAAGAGCGCTGCAGAATGGGCTGAATGGGTGAAAGAAAAATCATATCAGCTTCAATCGTTTATCTCCTGATAATCATAGAATCAAAAAATATTTTATTTTTGATCGGTTTTTCAGTAAGGACCTGAGAAACGTCACAACAATAAGGACAAAATGAAACCAGTGGCTGAACCCCTGCCAAGGGATCAGATAATCGCAGAACTCACACCCGATAAGCTTCTCCGGCGCACAAACAACGGGAATAACGAGGTGTATCTTTTTGATCACAGAAACTCCCAGGCGCTCATGCATGAGATAGGCAGGGTGAGGGAAATCACATTCAGGCATGCAGGCGGCGGAACAGGCAAAGACATCGACCTTGATGAATTTGACACCGACCCTGAGGATCCGCAAAAACAGCTGATAGTTTGGGACCCCGATAACAATGAGATGATAGGAGGATACAGGTTCTATTTTCCTCCGAAGGGATGCACTACATGTGATGTATCAAAACTTGCATCTTCATCATATTTCAACTTCTCGGATAAATTCCTGAAAAAATTCTACCCTCACATGATGGAACTGGGCCGTTCCTTCGTCCATCCTGATTACCAGTCAAGATCGATGGGAAGGAAAAGCCTGTTTGCCCTTGATAACCTGTGGGACGGGCTCGGGGCTATAATTCTCGACAACCACCATCTGAAGTATCTTTTCGGAAAGGTGACAATGTATCCGCATTACAATCAGAAAGCCAGGGATATGATACTTTATTTCCTCAAGAAGCATTTCGATGACCCTGATAATCTGGCAACACCGGTCGACCCGGCAAATATTGAAATCAACAGGGAGGAAATGAAAAAGATCTTCAGGGGATGGAGATATAAAGACAATTACAAGATACTATCAAGGGAGGTGAGAAATTTAGGCGAAACGATTCCTCCCCTCATCAATGCCTATATGGGTCTGTCGCCGACAATGAGAACCTTCGGAACCTTTATAAATCACAAGTTCGGAGAAACCGAAGAGACCGGAATACTTATAACCCTGAGGGATATCTACGTTGAAAAGATAAACAGGCACCTGGCTTCGTATAAGAATGACTACCTGATCAACTGGTTCTCCCAGGAAAATCAGTAAGCCCTCTCATTCCTGCCCTCATAGTAATTTATGAATGACTGATTTGCCACCTTGTTGCCTCCGGGAGTGGGATAATCGCCCGTGAAATACCAGTCGCCGGTGTGCCCCGGACAGGCCTCGTGCAAACCCTCCACCGACTGGAAAACAATTTCAACACCTGCGCGAATTTCTTTCGATTTCAGAAGGGCCGCGATCTTCTGCGAAATCATATCAGCGCAAAATGGCCTGTAAATCTCCTTCACAAGGTTCCTTACTTCATCAACAGGCTTGAGTATCTCCTCTTTCGCTTCCCGGTACAAGTCCTGCACGAGCTGTCCCCTGCCCGATTCGGCAAGAAGCTCCACCGCAGCCCTGAAGGCTATAAGATCGCCCAGTTTTGCCATATCGATCCCGTAGCAGTCGGGATATCTTAACTGCGGAGAAGAAGAAACTATAACTATCTTCCTTGGATCAAGCCGGTCGAGGATCCTTATAATACTTTTTTTGAGTGTTGTGCCCCTTACAATTGAGTCGTCAATAACAACAAGGTTGTCGATTCCTCTTCTTACAACGCCGTAAGTAACATCATAGACATGCCCGACAAGATCATCCCTTCCGGCATCGTCGGTGATGAAAGTCCTGAGCTTCACATCCTTGACGGCAATCTTCTCAACTCTCGGCCTGTGGTTTATTATTTTCTGAAGATCCTCACGGGTAAGATTATCCTTTTTCTTAAATATCTCTTCGAGCTTCGACTGGTTTATGTAATCCTCAACACCTTTGATAAGTCCGTAAAAAGCACTTTCAGCTGTATTCGGAATATAGGAGAACACTGTGTTATCGATATCATGGCCGACAGCCTTCAGCACCCTGCCGGTGAGCAGTTCCCCGAGTTTTTTCCTTTCCCTGTAAATCGCCTTGTCGG